>NZ_VWWK01000304.1:0-4533 GCF_011753035.1 Burkholderia sp. Ax-1720
GGCCCAGCGCGCGGCATCGGAGCCGGCGCCCAGCCGGCGCGACAGCATGCCGATCCGGCGCGCGAAACCCTCGGCCAGCGCGAGCCCGAAATCGGCCGGCTCGGGCAGGCGCTCGGCCAGCCCGCCGACGAAGCCGAACGGTTCGGTCAGGTCCTTCATGCGCGCTCCTTGCGCATCAGCGCGTCGAGCGCCTCGACCAGCTCGCGCGAGGGCCGCCGCGCATGCACGCCCGAGGGCCGCCCGCCGCTCGACCAGCCGGGACGCACGCCGCGCACGAACAGATAGAGATACCCGGCCATGTGGCTGTCGTAGTCGTAGCCGGGCAGGCGCACGCGCAGGTAGCGATGCAGCGCGACGGTATAGAGCAGCGCCTGCAGGTGATAGGCGTGGTCGGCCATCGCCGCGTCGAGCGCGGCCGGCCCATAGGCGTCGGGGGTCGCGCCGAGATGGTTCGACTTCCAGTCGACGATCCAGAAGCGGCCGTCGTGCTCGACGATCATGTCGATGAAGCCCTTGAAGAAACCCGCGAGCGTACCCGATTCGAGCGCCACGTCGGGATAGCCGTGCTCGACCAGCAACGCGCGCAGCGCCGCGAAATCGAGCGCGGCGGCCGGGAACAGGAATTCCATCTCGTTCAGGCGCCGGCCCGGATCGATCGCGGCGAGCCGCATGCCGGGCACCAGCTCGGTGGCGACCACCTCGGCCAGCATGCGCGTCATCATCGCCGGCAGCCGCTCGGCCAGCTCGGGCTCGGCTTCCACCGGCCGCTCGTGCAGCGCGCGCCGCGCGGCTTCGTCCCAGCCGCTGGCGTCGCCGAAATCGCTCAGCTCGAACAGCAGGTGCAGGCACTCGCCCGCCGCCGCGCCGCGCGGGAAACCGACGATATCGTCGGGATCGGGCTGCATGGCGCGCTCGCCGCCGCCGTCGATGCGCGGCACCGGATCGACGGCCGCCGCGAGCGCATCGTGATCGGGACGCAGCGCCTCGTCCGGCACGGCCGCGATGCCTTCCTGCTCGCGCGCGATCGAGGCCGTCAGCGAGCTGAAGCTGGCGATGCGCCAGGCGTCGCGCAAAAAGCGCGCGGCCTGGCGCGCGCCGCCGAGCCGCTCGGCATCGTGGCCGGCCGCCAGCGGCGTGCGCGCGCTCACGCCAGGCAGCGGCGCGATCGAGATCGGGCCGGTGGCCAGCGCGCGCCAGCTCGCGGCCAGTTCCTCGGCCTCGGGCGGTTTCTCGAGCCAGGCGTCGAAGCCGTGGCCGGCGCCGCCGACCAGCCAGTTCAGCACGCTGCGGCGCGCCTCGCGCGTCGAACGCGCCGACTGGTAGACGCCCGCCACCAGGTAGCAGCGATGCACCGCGCGCGTGAGCGCGACATAGACCAGCCGCGCGCGTTCGGCCGCCTGCTCGCGACGCGCCTGCGTGGCGGCCAGCTCGGCGGCCGCCTCGTCGCAGCCGTAATGGAGCACCGCCGCGCCGGCCTCGTCGTGATACTCGCGCGCATCGGGCAGGGCATCCTCGCGCGGCTCGTGCAAGCGCCCATCGTTCAGGAACGGGCAGAACACCACCGCGTATTCAAGGCCCTTGGACTTGTGCACGGTGACGATCTGCACCAGGTTGCGATCCGATTCGAGCCGCAATTGCGCGTCCTCGCCGCCGCCCACCGCGCGCTGCGCGGCCAGCCAGCGCAGCGTCGGCGCGATGCCGGGCTGCGCCGAGGCACGCGCCTGGGTCAGTTCGGCCAGGTGGTTGATGTCGGTCACGCGGCGCTCGCCGTCGGCGCCGCCGATCAGCCGCTCGGCGATCCGCAGCTCGCGCGCGAAGCTGCGCCACATCACCGCGAAACCGCGTTCGCGCCAGAGCAGGCGATAGCGCGAGAAGCGCTCGACCCAGCTCATCGCGTCGGCATCATCGGCGGCCGCGCCGGGCGCCGCCTCGCCCTGCTCCAGCCGCCACAGCGCAGCCGCGTCGAGCCCGAACCAGTCGGTGGCGAGCGCCGCGCGCAGCCGGCGCAGGTCGCCCGGCGCATCGATCGCGGCCAGCACGCGCTCGAGCTGCTCGGCGTCGAGCGTGGCGAACACCGAGGCCTGCGCGAGCTCGACGCTGCCGATCCCCCAGGCGGCCAGCACGCGCTTGACGATGCTGCCCTGCCGGTGGGTCTGCACCAGCACGGCGATATCGGCCGGCGTGAGCGCGGCCTCGCCGAGTCGC
This sequence comes from Burkholderia sp. Ax-1720, assembly GCF_011753035.1. Taxonomy (NCBI): domain Bacteria; kingdom Pseudomonadati; phylum Pseudomonadota; class Betaproteobacteria; order Burkholderiales; family Burkholderiaceae; genus Burkholderia; species Burkholderia sp. Ax-1720. The sequence goes on from NZ_VWWK01000304.1 coordinate 2,206, forward strand.
ACCGCGCCTTCACGCGCGCCGCGCATCAGGCGCGCGATCTCGGCGGCGCAGGCCTGCGCGGCCTGCCATTGCGCGTCGCGCTTGCCCAGCGCCTGGTCGCCGTCGGGCAGCATCCAGATCCGGAAATCGCCGCTGCCGGCGCGCGGATCGGTGCCGTCGACGAAGGGCGCGCGCTGCCGCGTGCCGGCGCGCACCGGCTGGTAGTCGAGGCCGTCCAGCACGAAGGCGCGCGGGTTCGCGCCGAACACGCGGTTGCAGGCCTCGACGATGGCCGGCGTCGAGCGCTGGTTCACCGCCAGCGTGTAGCGCGCGCCGGCCCGCTCGCGCGCGGCCAGGTAGGTGTGCAGGTCGGCCGCGCGGAAGCTGTAGATCGCCTGCTTCGGATCGCCGACCAGGAACAGCGGCCCGGCCGGCGCGAAGATCCGGTCGAAGATCGCGAACTGCAGCGGGTCGGTGTCCTGGAACTCGTCGATCAGCGCGGCCGGGTAGCGGCGGCGCAGCGTGTCGGCGAGCCAGGGATGGGCCTCGAGCGCGTGATACAGGTTGGCGAGCAGGTCGTCGAAGGAGACCACGCGGCGCGTGCGCTTCTTCTCGGCGAGACGCGCCGGCGCCTCGGCCAGCCAGTCGGCGATCAGCGCCAGCCAGCGCGCGCGCTGCGCGGCCTCGGCGGCGGCCAGCGCGGCCTCCAGCGCCTCGGCCGCCTCGAAGAACGGATGCTCGGGCGTGGCGCCGCCCTTCTTGGTGGCCTTTTCCAGCACGCCGCGGGTGAGCTTCAGGGCCGGCTTGGGCAAGGCGGCCGGTGCCAGCGCGCCGGCCGCCTCGTTGAAATAGGCGCCCCAGGCGGCCAGCGCATCGTCCACCGCCTCGGGCTTGTGCGAGCGCTGGTTCAAGGAAGCCTGCGCCAACGCCAGCACGCTGGCGATCGCCGCGCGCTCGGCCTGCCACAAGGCGGCCGCCGCCGCGTGGCTGGCCCGCAGCGCCGCGTCGAAGTCGGGGCCCGGCGCGCGTGGATCGGGCAGGCCGTCGAAGCGCAGCGCGGCCAGCGGTTTCTTCAGGCGCCGCGCGAGTTGCGCGTCGAGCGCTTCCGGCCCGGCGCGATGCGCGACCAGCCAGGCCGCGAAGCCGGGATGCGCGGCCGCCACCGGCTCGACGCGCGTGCGCCAGAACTCGGCCGCCAGCTCGAAGCGCAGCGCCGCGTCGTCGGCCTCCATCTCGAAGGCGAACGGCATGGCGGCCGCGAACGGCGCTTCCTGCAGCGCGCGCTGGCAGAACGCGTGGATGGTGTGGATCGCCGCCTGGTCGAAGCCGCGCAACGCGCGACGGATCCGCTTGGCGGCGGTTTCGGCGTCGATTCCGCCGCCGCCATCGTCGCCATCGCCGTCGCTGCCCTCGCCGAGCGTGGTCTCGAACAAGCGCGCGACAAACGGATCGCCGCCGTCGTCGCCGGTCTCCAGCGCGTGCGCGAGCTGCGCGAGCCGTCCTCGGATCCGCTCGTGCAGCTCGGCGGTGGCGGCCTTGGTGAAGGTCACCACCAGGATCTGGTCGGCCTGCAGGTCGTGTTCGAGCAGCAGGCGCACATAGAGCGCGCAGATGTTCCAGGTCTTGCCGGTGCCGGCCGAGGCCTCGATCTGGTTCACCCCGTCGAGCGCGCAGGCGAAGACGTCGAGCTCCTGGGGCGCCTGCGAGGCAGCGATGGCGGCGCTCATGCCTCGCTCCTCAGGTGCTCGGCGAGCGGCGTGAAGACCAGGCGCGCGAGCGCCGGGAACGGCGCGTCGAGCGAGAGGTTCCTGCCGCGCCAGACGATCGCGAGCGCCGCGTCGTCGGCCTCGCTGGCCACGCGCTCGTTGATCCACACGCCGGCGGCCTTGGCCTCGCCCTCCGCGACCAGCGCCCAGGCGCTCTTCGGGAAGAAGCGCAGCGGCATGCGGCGGCCGGCGCGGAACAGCGCGGCCAGCGGCGCGAGATGCGCGAGCGGGTCGGCCACCGGCGCGAATTCGAAACCCTCGCCGCTGCCGAACCACCGCGTGCGGCGCGGGCCGCCCGGATCGATCGCGCAATAGACCAGGTGCGCGAGCCAGGCCGACAGATGATCGCGCGCGCCGGGCCGCGCGTAGCGGTAGATCACCTGCCCGGCGGGCGTGAGCCGGTTCAGCGTGCCGTGCAGCGAGATCGGCGCGCGCAGCGCATCGGCCGCCAGTGCCGCATCCTCGGCGCCGAACCAGGGCATCTCGCCTTGCGGCCAGGCCGGCGCGATCTCCAGCGCGAAGGCGCGTCGCTCGGCGCCCGCCTCCAGCGCGAGCCGCACCTTGCCGGCCAGCCGGTCGAGCG
>NZ_VWWK01000305.1:0-4522 GCF_011753035.1 Burkholderia sp. Ax-1720
AGCCGCCCGGCGAGGCGCCTTCGCCAGGCCCGCGCCCGCGCCGGCTGCCCCGGCCGACGGGCGTCGCCGCCCCAAGCCGCGCGCGATGGCCTGAGGGGCCTGAGCGGGCGGTATAATCGACCCTTTCCCCGCGATCCGGGGAGTGCGACTTTCGATCCACTCCAGCCTGCGCGCGCGTCGCGCGTGCCGACAGCCTAGCCGAACCACACCATGCAAGAACGATACGTACCCGCCGACGTCGAAGCCGCCGTCCAGCGCGATTGGCGCGATACCGACGCCTACCTGACGAAGGAAGATTCGCAAAAGCCGAAGTTCTTTTGCGTGTCGATGCTGCCTTACCCGTCCGGCAAGCTGCACATGGGTCACGTACGCAACTACACGATCAACGACGTGATGTACCGCTATCTGCGGATGAACGGCTACAACACGCTGATGCCGATGGGCTGGGACGCGTTCGGCATGCCGGCCGAGAACGCCGCGATGGCCAACGGCGTGCCGCCCGCGAAGTGGACCTACGACAACATCGCCTACATGAAGGGCCAGATGCAGTCGATGGGCCTGGCGATCGACTGGTCGCGCGAGATCGCCACCTGCAAGCCCGACTACTACAAGTGGAACCAGTGGCTGTTCCTGAAGATGCTCGAGAAGGGCATCGCCTACAAGAAGACGGGCACCGTCAACTGGGATCCGGTCGACCAGACCGTGCTGGCCAACGAGCAGGTGATCGACGGGCGCGGCTGGCGTTCGGGCGCGCTGATCGAGAAGCGCGAGATCCCGATGTACTACCTGCGCATCACGCAGTACGCCGACGAACTGCTCGACGACCTCGACGGCCTGGGCTGGCCCGAGCGCGTCAAGATCATGCAGCAGAACTGGATCGGCAAGAGCTTCGGCGTGAACTTCGGCTTCCCGTATGAACTCGACGGCGAGCAGAAGCTGCTGCGCGTGTTCACCACGCGCGCCGACACCATCATGGGCGTGACCTTCTGCGCGGTGGCGGCCGAGCATCCGCTCGCCACGCGCCTGGCCGAGGGCCGTCCCGAGCTGCTCGCCTTCATCGAGGAGTGCAAGCAGGGCGGCGTGGCCGAGGCCGACATGGCCACCATGGAGAAGAAGGGCGTGGCCACCGGCTTCTCGGTCAAGCATCCGCTCACCGGCGAGCCGGTGCCGGTGTGGATCGGCAACTACGTGCTGATGAGCTACGGCGAGGGCGCCGTGATGGGCGTGCCGGCGCACGACGAGCGCGATTTCGCGTTCGCCAACAAGTACGGCCTGCCGATGCAGCAGGTGATCGCCGTCGAGGGCGAGACCTGGTCGCGCGAGGCCTGGCAGGAGTGGTACGGCGACAAGCTCAAGGGCGTCAACGTCAACAGCGGCAAGTACGACGGCCTGGGCCACGAGGCGGCGGTCGACGCCGTGTCGGCCGACCTGAACGCGGGCGGCTTCGGCGACAAGCAGGTCACCTGGCGCCTGCGCGACTGGGGCGTGTCGCGCCAGCGCTACTGGGGCACGCCGATCCCGATCATCCACTGCCCGTCCTGCGGCGACGTGCCGGTGCCCGAGGCGGACCTGCCGGTGGTGCTGCCCGAGGACCTGGTGCCGGACGGCACCGGCAACCCGCTGGCGAAATCCGAGGCCTTCCTGAACTGCAGCTGTCCGAAGTGCGGCGCGCCGGCCAGGCGCGAGACCGACACCATGGACACCTTCGTCGACTCGTCCTGGTACTTCTCGCGCTACACGGCGCCCGACGCGACGACCATGGTCGACGCGCGCACCGATCACTGGATGCCGATGGACCAGTACATCGGCGGCATCGAGCACGCGATCCTGCACCTGCTGTACTCGCGCTTCTGGACCAAGGTGATGCGCGACCTGGGCCTGGTGAAGTTCGGCGAGCCGGCCAGGAACCTGCTCACGCAGGGCATGGTGCTCAACGAAACCTTCTACCGCGAGGACGCGAACGGCAAGAAGAGCTGGTTCAACCCGGCCGACGTGACCGTCACGCACGACGACAAGGGCCGCCCGGTCGGCGCGGTGCTCAACGGCGACGGCCAGCCGGTGGTGCTGGGCGGCATCGAGAAGATGTCGAAATCGAAGAACAACGGCGTCGATCCGCAGTTGCTGATCGACCAGCACGGCGCGGACACGGCCCGGCTGTTCACCATGTTCGCGGCGCCGCCCGAGCAGCAGCTCGAGTGGTCGGGCGCGGGCGTGGAAGGCGCGAGCCGCTTCCTGCGCCGCGTCTGGGCCTTCGCCTCGGCCAATCGCGAGGCGCTGGTGACGCGCGATGCGCTCGACGCCGCCGCGCTCGACGAGACCGCCAAGGCGCTGCGCCGCGAGATCCACGCCGTGCTGAAGCAGGCCGATTTCGACTACCAGCGCCTGCAGTACAACACCGTGGTGTCGGCCGCGATGAAGATGCTCAACGCGATCGAGGGCGCCAAGAGCGCGCCGGGCGCGGTGCTGCGCGAGACCTACGGGATCCTGCTGCGCGTGCTGTACCCGGTGGTGCCGCACCTGACCTTCGCGCTGTGGCAGGAACTCGCCTATGCCGACGAATTCGGCCCGCTGCTCGACGCGCCCTGGCCGAAGGTCGACGAGGCCGCGCTGGAGCAGGCCGAGATCGAGCTGGTGCTGCAGATCAACGGCAAGGTGCGCGGCGCGGTCAAGGTCGCGAAGGACGCCAGCCGCGAGGTGATCGAGGCGGCCGCGCTCGCCGACGAGGCATTCGCGAAGTTCGGCGAGGGCAAGCCGGCGAAGAAGGTGATCGTCGTGCCGGGCCGTCTCGTCAACGTGGTGGTCTGACGCGCAGTACGAACCAAGGAGCGAAGGTGATCCGCAGATCGTTTTTGATGGCCGTGGGCAGCGCGGCGCTGCTGTCCGCATGCGGCTTCCAGCTGCGCGGCACGCAGGACTACGCGTTCAAGCACCTGCTGATCGTGGGCGCGCAGCCGGCGGTGGCCGCGCGCCTGACGCGGATGGTCGAGGGCGGCAGCGATACCAAGGTGGTCAAGGCCCAGGCCGATGCCGACGCGATCCTGCGCGTGTCCGAGGCGCGCGGCACCGGCACGCTGACGCTGGACGAGTTCGGCACGGTCGAGGAATACCAGCTCAACTATTCGCTGAGCTACACGCTGACCACCAAGGACGGCGCCCTGCTGATCGCGCCGAGCGTGATCTCGCTGAACCGCGCCATGACCTACAACGCGCAGTTCGTGCAGGCCAAGGCGCAGGAAAGCGACATCCTGTTCGCGGACATGCAGAACGATGCCGTCGACCAGCTCACGCGCCGCCTGTCGGTGGTGCACACGCTGACGCCCAGGCCGGGCGAGGTGGCGCCGGGCATCGCGCCGCGCGCGCCGCTGCCGCCGCCGCCGCTGTGATGCGCGGCGGCTTGTCCGAATCCGTTTTCTCCGACTGCTGAGCGTTCGAATCGATGCAATTGCGACTTGAGGCGCTGGAGCCGCACCTGGCGAAGGGGCTCGCCGGCCTCTACACCGTCTACGGCGACGAACCGCTGCTGGCCCAGGAGGCCTGCGACCGGATTCGTGCCGCCGCGCGCGCGGCCGGTTTCACCGAGCGTTCGGTGTTCACGGTCGAGCGCAGCTTCGACTGGAGCTCGCTGCTGGGCGCGAGCCAGGCGATGTCGCTGTTCGGCGAGCGCCAGCTGATCGAGTTGCGGATTCCCTCGGGCAAGCCGGGCAAGGAAGGCGCCGACGCGCTGAAGACGCTGGCCGGCGCGGGCAATCCCGAGGTGCTGATGCTGGTCACGCTGCCGCGGCTCGATGCCGCCACGCAGAAGTCGGCCTGGTTCACCGCGCTGGGCAACGGCGGCGTCGCGCTGAAGATCGACCCGGTCGATCGCGCGCAACTGCCGAACTGGATCGGCCAGCGGCTCGCCGCGCAGGGCCAGCGCGTGGCCGCCGGCGACGATGGCCGGCGCGCGCTGCAGTTCATCGCCGAGCGCGTCGAGGGCAACCTGCTGGCCGCGCACCAGGAGATCCAGAAGCTCGGGCTGCTCTATCCGTCCGGCACGCTGGCCTTCGAGCAGGTGCAGGATGCCGTGCTCAACGTGGCGCGCTACGACGTCTTCAAGCTCAACGAGGCGATGCTGGCCGGCGACGCGGGCCGGCTGGCGCGCATGATCGACGGGCTGAAGGGCGAGGGCGAGGCGCTGGTGCTGGTGCTGTGGGCCGTGGTCGAGGAATTGCGCACGCTGCTGCGCATCAAGCGCGGGATCGAGGCCGGCAAGCCGCTCGCCGTGCTGGTGCGCGAGAACCGCGTCTGGGGGCCGCGCGAGCGTTTGATCGGGCCGGCCTTGTCGCGCGTCACGGAGCCGGTGCTCGAAAAGGCGCTGGCGCTGGCCGCCAGGCTGGACCGCCAGGTCAAGGGCCTGTCCGGCGCCACGCCGGGCCTGCCGCGCGCCGACGAGCCGCCGCCCGATCCCTGGGACGGGCTGTTCCAGCTCGCCATGACGGTCGCCGGCGCGCAGGGCGCGTCGCGCTCGCCGGCCGGCCCGCGC
>NZ_VWWK01000306.1:0-4500 GCF_011753035.1 Burkholderia sp. Ax-1720
CCAAGGCGAGCGGCGCGCGGCGCTCATCCGGCCCCGCGCGCGAAGCCACGCCGCCGCCAAGCCCCCACGCGCGACGCGCCCTCTGGCGCCGATTCGACAGTCGCGCAGGAAAAACGTAAGCTGCTCGCTTCACTACAACAACAGAGCGCGGGCACGTACCCGCGGTCCGCCCATGTCGCTTCCCGGCTTCTCGCGCGCGGCCAGCGCGCCGCCCTCCTTCTCTCGCCACGCCGCCGACACCGCCCGTCTCGCCGCGCCGCTCGCGATCGCGCAGCTCTCGCAGATGGCGATGAGCGTCACCGACACGGTGCTGCTCGGCTCGCTCGGCCCCGACTCGCTCGCCGCCGGCGGGCTCGGCGCGACGCTGTTCTTCGTGGTGGTCACGGTGCTGCAGGGCGTGCTGACCTCGGTGAGCGTCAGCGTCGCGCATGCGCGCGGCGCGCAGGCCGACGAGCGCATCCCGCACATCTACTGGACCGGCGTCGCGCTGGCCCTGCTGCTGGCGCTGCCGGCGATCCTGGTGCTGCTGTTCGTCGAGCCGCTGCTGCTGATGTTCCACGAACCCGCCGAACTGGCCCGCAATATCGGCGAATACTGCCGGGTGCTGTGCCTGGCCGCGCCGGGCAGCCTGATCGGGGTGGGCCTGATGCGCTCCTTCCTGCCGGCGATCGGCGCCGCGCGCCGGCTGCTGTGGGTCTCGATCGCGGGGGTGGGCGTCAACGCGGTGCTCAACTACGGGCTGATCCACGGCGCCTTCGGCCTGCCGCGGCTCGGTTTCCTCGGCTCGGCGGTGGCCACCACCATCACCATCTGGCTCACCGCGATCGCGCTGGTGCTGCTGCTGCACGGCCGCCCGGCGTTCCGTCACTTCGTGGCCGCCTCGCGGCCCAAGCTGCCGATGATGGGCGAGCTGGTCGGCATCGGCTGGCCGGTCGCCATCACCTACGGGGTCGAATCGACGCTGTTCCTGGCCACCGGCCTGACCATCGGCGTGCTCGGCGAATCCTCGCTGGCGGCGCACCAGATCGCGCTGAACGTGGCCTCGGTCGCCTTCATGGTGCCGCTGGCGATCGGCCAGGCCGCCAACGTGCGGGTCGGCTACTGGATGGGCGCCGGCCAGCCGCTGGCGGCGCGTCACGCGGGGTTCGCCGCGATCGGGCTGGGCGTGGCCTTCATGTCGCTGTCGGGGCTGCTGCTGATCGTTGCGCCGCATGCGATCGTCGGCCTCTACCTGCACCTGGACGACCCGAAGAATGCCGGCACCATCGCGCTGGCCACCAGCCTGCTCGGCATCGCGGCGATCTTCCAGATCGTCGACGGCATGCAGACGGTGGGCTCGGGCTGCCTGCGCGGCCTGAAGGACACGCGCGTGCCGATGATCGTCGCCACGCTCGGCTACTGGGGCGTCGGCTTCCCGGTCGGCTACTGGTTCGCGTTCCATGTCGGGCTGGGCGCGCGCGGGCTCTGGTGGGGGCTCGCCGCGGGCCTGGCCAGCGTGGCCGTGCTGATGACCTGGCGTTTCCACAAGAAGACCCGGGCCGTGATCGACGCGCATCACGGCACCGCCCGCTGAGGCGAACCACCGGCGCGCGCGCCGTGCCCGCCCGGCATTGCCCTGCCTTCTTCCCGCCGCGCCGCCAGCCGACGTAAAATCGCGCGCGGCGCTATGCTTGTCGCCTCTGGACGCCGTCGACAGAACGGCGCCCGTCCCTACCTACGCTTTCGAGCCGCGCCCGATGCGCGCGGCGTGGCTGTTTTCTTGTGACGGAGTCAAAGATGAGCGAAGCAGTACGGATGGAACGCGACACCTTCGGTGAGATCGCGGTGCCGGACGCCCGCCTGTGGGGCGCGCAGACGCAGCGATCGCTGCAGAACTTCAAGATCTCGACGGAAAAGCAATCGCCCGAGCTGATCCACGCGCTCGCGCTGATCAAGCGCGCGGCCGCCACGGTCAACCGCGAGCTCGGCGTGCTGGCCGAGGACAAGGCCAACGCGATCGTCGCGGCCGCCGACGAGATCATCGCCGGGCGCCATCCCGATGAATTCCCGCTCGCGGTCTGGCAGACGGGCTCGGGCACGCAGACCAACATGAACCTCAACGAGGTGATCGCGAACCGCGCCAGCGAGCTGCTCGGCGGCGTGCGCGGCGAGTCGCGCAAGGTCCACCCGAACGACGACGTGAACCGCGGCCAATCCTCGAACGACGTGTTCCCGACCGCGATGCACATCGCCGCCGCGTTCGCCATCCATACCCAGTTGCTGCCCGCGCTGAAGCGCCTGCGCAGCACGCTCGACGAGAAGTCGAAGGCCTTCGCCGGGATCGTCAAGATCGGCCGCACCCACCTGCAGGACGCCACGCCGCTCACGCTCGGCCAGGAGTTCTCGGGCTACGTGGCCCAGCTCGACCAGGGCATCCGCCATCTCGAATCGACCCTGCCGCACCTGTACGAGCTGGCGCAGGGCGGCACCGCGGTGGGCACCGGCCTGAACGCGCATCCGAAGTTCGCGGTGGCGGTGGCCGACGAGATCGGCCGGCTCACCAAGCTGCCCTTCGTGAGCGCGCCCAACAAGTTCGAGGTGATGGCCGCGGCCGACGCGCTGGTGTTCGCGCACGGCGGGCTGAAGACGGTCGCCGCCAGCCTGATGAAGATCGCCAACGACGTGCGCTGGCTGGCCAGCGGCCCGCGCTGCGGCCTGGGCGAGCTGTCGATCCCCGAGAACGAGCCGGGCAGCTCGATCATGCCGGGCAAGGTCAACCCGACGCAGTCGGAAGCCGTCACGATGCTGTGCTGCCAGGTGTTCGGCAACGACGTGGCCGTCAACTTCGGCGGCGCGAGCGGCAACTTCGAGCTGAACGTGTTCCGCCCGATGATCGCGCACAACGTGCTGCAGTCGGTGCGCCTGCTGGCCGACGGCGCGCTGAGCTTCAACGATCACTGCGCGGTCGGCATCGAGCCGAATCATTCGCGCATCGACACGCTGCTCAACGAATCGCTGATGCTGGTGACGGCGCTCAATCCGCATATCGGCTACGACAAGGCCGCGCAGATCGCCAAGAAGGCGCACAAGGAAGGCACCACGCTGAAGACTTCGGCGCTCGCGCTCGGTTATGTCACCGACGCGCAGTTCGACGAATGGGTGAAGCCCGCCGAGATGATCGGCAAGCAATAAGCGCATGGGCCGGCGCCGCCGGCCCTCGATGCCAACGACAAGGCCGGCAGGACGTCTCTCGCGTCCTGCCGGCCTCGTTCATCATGGCTGGCGCCGGCAGGCAGCCGGCGCGCGGCTCAGACCACGCCCTTGGCCACCTCTTCCGGCTTCAGCTCGACGAGCTTGTCGAGCGCCTCGCGCACGTCCAGCGCGTATTGCTGCAGGCGCTTGTCCTCGTCGGTGACGGGCACCAGCGGCGGCACCGGCAGCGGGTTGCCGTTCTCGTCGACGGCCACGAACACCACCATGCAGTCGGTGGTCTGGCGCAGCACGCCGCCCTTCGGGTCGCCCGCGTGCACGGTCACGTGGATGTGCATGCTGGTGCGGCCGGTAGCCACCACCCGCGCCTTCAGCTCGACCAGGTTGCCGACCAGGATCGGTCGCTTGAAGCGGATATTGCCGACGCTGACGGTCACGCAGTAGCGGCTCGACCAGATCGCCGCGCAGGCGTAGGCGGTCTCGTCGATCCATTTCATCAGCGCACCGCCGTGGACCTTGCCGCCGAAATTCACCGAGGTCGGCTCGGCGAGGAAACGGAACACGGTCTCGGTGCGATCGAGGGGCGCGGTGGGCGTGGGGTTCGACATCTTGGCTCCGTTTCGGGCGGTATCGTGTGGGTGAAGCCGATTATACGGTTCGCCACCGCGATCCTGCGTCGCAGCCGCCCCGGGCTCAGTTGTGGACCGTGATGCCCTGGTCGAGCGTGCCGTACATCTCGATGCTGCCCTGGCCGCCGCCGGCCGATCCCGCGCCGCCGTTCGCGCAGCCGGCGCACAGGCAGGCCGCCGCGAACACGGCCAGCAGCAGTTTGCTCAATTCCCGCATGATCGCCCGTCCTCGAAATCCGATTCGCGCATTCTACGCGGGGCGGCACCGGGCACGTGGCCGCGCGACCGGTAGCGCCGCATTCGATACTTCGCGCTGCCCTGAACCATCGAATGCGGGCGGCGCCTACACTAGCCTGACCCGTTTCCCTCCGAGGCCCGACCATGATCGCCACCGACCCGCACTTTCCCGGCCTGAGCCGGCTCGGCGCCCTGCTCGCCGATCCGGGCCGCGCGGCCATGCTGTGGGCGCTGATGGACGGCAGCGCGCGCCCGGCCGGCGAGCTGACGCTGCTGGCCGGGCTCTCGCCCTCGGCCGGCAGCGCGCACCTGGCGCGCCTGACCGACGGCGGCCTGCTCTCGCTCGAGGTGCGCGGGCGGCATCGCTATTACCGGATCGCCTCGCCCGAGGTGGCCGCCTCGATCGAGACGCTCGCCAACCTCGCGCAGGCCACCGCGCCGCTGC
>NZ_VWWK01000307.1:0-4434 GCF_011753035.1 Burkholderia sp. Ax-1720
CAGCGGCGCGAACGGGCCCGCCGGCACGAGCAGTGCGCTAGCCGGTGCAGCAGCGGCTTCGGCTGCATCGTCGGCCACGCTCGGCACCACGGCGGCCAGCGGCGCGGCGCAGCGCCTGCCGCAAACGGCCTTCGGCGGCCGCGTCGCCGAGCCTGCCAGCGGCTGGAGCGACAAGCCCGGCTGGTCCTCGGCGCGCTCGATGATCGTCGCCGCGAACCCGCTCGCCGCGCAGGCCGGCGCCGATATCCTCAAGGCCGGCGGCAGCGCGGTGGATGCCGCGATCGCCGCGCAGCTGGTGCTGACGCTGACCGAGCCACAATCCTCGGGCCTCGGCGGCGGCGCGCTGCTGCTCTATGCCGACGACAAGACCACCGATGCCTACGACGGCCTCGAAACCGCGCCGGCCGCCGCCACCGAGCGCCTGTTCCTGGACCGCGACGGCAAGCTGCTCGGCCCCGCGCAGACCGTGGCCGGCGGCCGGCCGGTGGGCGTGCCGGGCACCTTGCGCATGCTCGAGCTGGCGCATCGGGCGCACGGCAAGCTGCCCTGGAAGCGCCTGTTCCAGCCCGCCATCAAGCTCGCCGACCAGGGTTTCCCGATCAGCCCGCGACTGGCCGCGCTGATCGCGGGCGATCCCTACCTGCGCGCCGATCCGGCCGCGCGCGCCTATTTCTACGAGCAGGACGGGCGGCCCAAGACCGCCGGCACGCTGCTGCGCAACCCCGCCTACGCGGCCACGCTGCGCCAGCTCGCGGCCGGCGGCGCGAACCCGTTCTACAGCGGCGCGATCGCCCGCGAGATCGCCGCCAAGGTCGGCCAGTCGGCCAATCCGGGCTTGCTCACGCAGCAGGATCTCGGCCGCTACCGCGCGCTGCCGCGCACGCCGTTCTGCGGCGACTATCGCAAGTGGACCTTGTGCGGAATGCCGCCGCCGGCCTCGGGCGGCCTGGCGATCGCGCAGATGTTCGGCCTGTTCGACGGGCTGCCGGACTGGCAGAAGCTGGGCGGGCAAAAGCTGGTGCGCAACGACGTCGGCGGCCTGGAGCCGACGCCGCAGGCCGCGCATCTGTTCAGCGAGGCGGGCCGGCTGGCCTATGCGGATCGCGCGCGCTACCCGGCCGATCCGGAGCGCGTGCCGGCGCCGGCCGGCGACTGGCAACGGCTGGTCGCGCCGACCTACCTGGCGCAGCGCCTGCAACGGATCGGCGACACCAGCCTGGGTCATGCCGAAGCCGGCGTGCCGGCCGACTCGACGCTGGCCACCTCGTTCGGCGACGATCCCGATGCGCTGGCGCCGCCGCCCGCCGCCAGCGAACTGGCGGTGGTCGATCACGACGGCGCGGTGGTGGCGATGGCCTCCAGCCTGGGCGACCCGTTCGGCTCGCGGCTGATGGTGCGCGGCTTCCTGCTCAACGATGCGCTGACGGGCTTCTCGCGCACGCCGCGCGATCACGGCCGGCCGATCGCGAACCGCCTGGACGGCGGCAAGCGGCCGCGTTCCTCGCTCACGCCCGAGATCGCCTTCGAGCGCGGCACGCGGCGCGTGGCGCTGGTGCTCGGCGGCGCCGACGCGATGCCGGTCGCCAAGACGCTGGCCAGCGTCACCGACTGGGGCCTGACGGTGGCACAGGCGATCGCCCTGCCGAACTTCGGCTCGCGCAACGGGCCGACCGAGCTGGAAGCGGGACGTGTGTCGGATACGCTGGTCGAGGGCTTGAGGCGGCGCGGGCACGAGGTGCGGCTCGTCCCGATCACCTCGGACCTGGTCGGGCTGCAGCGCGTCGCGCTCGACGGGCAGTCGCTGTGGCTGGGTACCGCCGATCCGCGGCGTGAAGGAGCGGCGGCGGGGGATTGATGATGCGGCCCTCGATTCTTCAGAAAAGGAATATTGAAATATCCCAAATCGGCACTTACACTGCGGAATTGGGATCTTAAAGTATTCCGATATGGAACTACTGCTCGAAAAATTCGTGGATGGGGCATGGCAAGCCGCGGCGACGCTCACGCTGACCGATCCGAAGCGCGGCATTGCATCCCCTTGCACGCTCGAATACCTGCACGACTACGCCTACACCTATCTTGAGCGGGTCGGCGAATCCTCCTTGTCCACGCATGAGCCTGTCGGCTTCGAGATGAAACGCTATCCGACCTGGGCGCCATTCCTGCTCGACATCTTGCCGAGCGGATTCGGTCGCGAATTGCTGGTCGATCGCGAAGGCTGGCCGCAACCGGACGGCCCGCACAACGACGCCCGGGTACTCGCCCATGGCGCGAGCAATCCAGCCGGCAACACGCGCATCGCGCAAGCCTACCGATGGTTGCGGGAGCAACTGCCCGGCGTATCGCGAGGCTGGGAGCTGGAGAACATGCGGCGCCACGATGCCGACTTCATCGAGTACGCGCATCTGCACGGCACGCTCGTCGCCGGCACCAGCACGCAAGGGCAGGCGGCCAAGCTCTGGCTCACCCGGCATCGCGACGGCCTGTACTACGCCGATACACTGGTTCGCGATGAAGACGCCGCCGCGCACTATCTCGTGAAGATGCCCCGCAACAACCGCGACGCCGTGATGCTGCGCCACGAGCATCTGTGGCTGACCCTCGCGCGCGGCGCCGGGCTGGTGGTCGAAGGCGAGCCTTTCATGTTCGGCGACCTGCTGTTCATTCCGCGCTTCGATCGTGTCGTCGACGATCGAGGCGTCCATCGTCGTGCGATGGAAAGCGCGTACAGCCTGCGCAATGTCGCGAAGCACGGTGCCGTGCTGTTTCACGAAGACATCATCGACGACTGGATCGCCTATGCCGACACGAGCACGCTCGGCAACGACCTGCTCGAATATCTGCAACGCGACATGCTCGGCTACTGCCTGCGCGTGGACGACAATCATGGCCGCAACACCGCCTTCTTCCTGACGGAAGAAGGAATACGGCTCACCCCTCTATTCGATTTCGCGCCCATGTTCCTCGGCGACGACCCGCCGACACGTTCGACACTGTGGCGCGAATTCCCGCCCGGCTTCCACAACCGCTGGCCAGTGCTGTTCGAACGCTGGCTGCCCGAGCGGCTCGGCATCGACAACGCGGCCCAGCTTCGCGCGGCACTGGCGGCATGGCGCAGCCCCCTGGAACGCACGCGCGACGCATTCATCACGGCATCGCGCGATCCACGCACCGACATGTGCATTCCACGCTTTGCCACCGTACTCGGAGCACTCGATGCGTTACGCTAGGAAGTCACCCGAAGCGCTGCGCGAACTGCGCAGCACCCTGCCCGAGCGCCTGGCGCGCGAACGCCCGGACATCGCTTCGGCGGCGCGCTGGATTCGCGAGGCAATCGGCCTCAACCAGGAAGAGTTCGCCGAGCTGGTCGGCTTGAGCAAACCCCTCGTTGCACGACTCGAGCGTGGCGAGGCCAATCCCACCCTCGACACCTTGAACGCGATCGGCAAACCCTTTGGCCTGCGTATCGCCTTCGTGCCCAGACAAGAGCCGGCACACGGCGCCGACACCATCACGGGTTCGACTCAGGAAGTTGCTCCGGCGCCGGAGCCGGTCACCCAGGCGCCCCGTCCCCGCCGCAAGCTCCCTCCCCTCGTGTTCGACAAGATCACCAAATAGACCCGCCCTAACCCCGCCCCTTCCACGGCACCAAACGCCGCTCCAGCGCGCGCATCGCCAGGTCGAAACCCCAGGCGATCGCGCCGATCAGCACGATCCCCATCACCACCACGTCGGTACGCAGGAAGCTCGAGGCGTTCAGCACCATCTGCCCGAGCCCGGCGGTGGCGGCCACCATCTCGGCGGCCACCAGGGTGGTCCAGCCGAAGCCGATCGCGATCCGCAACCCGGTCAGGATCTCGGGCAGCGCGGCGGGCAGCACCACATGGCGCACCACCTGCGCCGGGCTGGCGCCGAGCGACCAGGCCGCGGCGATCTGCTCGCCGGTGGCGCTGCGCACGCCGGCGCGCGCGGCCATCGCGATCGGCGCGAAGCAGGCCAGGAAGATCACCACGATCTTGGCGGTCTCGTCGATGCCGAACCAGATCACCACCAGCGGCAGGTAGGCCAGCGGCGGCAGCGGCCGGTAGAACTCCAGCGGCGGATCGAGCAGGCCGCGCGCGACGCGGCTCACGCCCATCAGGATGCCGGCCGGGATGCCGAACAGGGCCGCCAGCGCGAACGCGCCGAACACGCGCAGCGCGCTCCAGCCGAGATGCTCGGCCAGCGGCACGCCGCCCTGGATATTGCCGTGCCAGGCGTCAACGAAGGCGCGCCAGACCGTGGCCGGCGACGGCAGGAACAGCGGCGGCACCCAGCCGAAGTGCGTCGCGGCCCACCAGAGCAGCGCCAGGCCCGCCACCGAGGCCGCGCTCAGCGCGGCGGTCGGCCCCTCGCCGGGGCGCCGCGCGCCGCGATAGATCGGAAGAGCACACG
>NZ_VWWK01000308.1:0-4303 GCF_011753035.1 Burkholderia sp. Ax-1720
TCTTCGTGGCCGGCGCGCTGCTCTGCGCGCTGGCGCTCGCGCTGATGCCGCTGGCCGCCTCGCTGTGGGCTGTCGCGCTGCTGCGCGTGGCGCAGGGCGCGGCCTACGCGGCGCTCGCGCAATCGATGCTGCTGGCCTGCTGCCGCGCCGCGCCGCCCGCGCTGCAAGGCCGCGTAACCGTGACGGCACGCGGCGCGATGGTGCTCGGGCAATTGCTCGGGCCCTGTGCCGTGCTGGCCGTGCTGCCTTCCCTGGGGCCCGCCGCCACGCTGTGGCTGACCGCGACGATGTTCGTCGCCGCGGCCGCCGTGGCACGTCCCGGCGTGGCCCTGTCCTCCTCCTCCGTGACCGAATCGAGGTAATCGCCATGCCATCCCTTTCCTTGCCGCCGGCCACGTCGGCGACGCCGTGCGCGTGCGCGGCCTTCGTCGACGGCTCGGCTGCCGAGCGCTTTCGCATCGCGCCGCTCGATCGCCGCCTGCTCGAACAGTATTTCAATACTTGGTGCCGCGAGACGGGTCGCTTCGACCCACGCGTGGCCGACGGACAGTTGCCCGACGAATCGGTGCGCGCCATCGCGCGCGACTGGCGTGAACGGGGGCACCAGCTCGCATGCGTGAGCTTCCCGCACGACGGCAGCACGGTGGTGGTCGCGCTCGACCGGTTTTCCGGGATTGGTTTTCATCGGCTCGCGCCCTATGCGCTGTGGTGGTCGCCGCAACACGGCGCGCAGCCTTGCGAGGGACCCGCCGTGTTCGCCGAGGCGATCGCCCAGGCGCTCGCCGTGCGCGCCGGTCTCGATGCGCAGGGCTGGCCCACGCAGTTCGCCGCCCTGATGCACGACAGCATCGAGCGCGTGCGCGGTTTTCATCGCGACGTGCCGCGCGAGCACGCACGCGCGCTCGCGGCGGGTGCCGCCTGGCCCTCGCCGTTCGTCGAGGCGGAGCAGTCGCTGCGCTTCGGCCATGCCTTTCACGTCACCTCGAAAGCCACGAGCGGTTTCGACGATCACGATGTGGCCGCCTACGCACCCGAGCGACGTGCCGCGTTCCGATTGCACTATTTCGCGGTCGCCTCGCGTCGTTTCGAGAGCCGCTCGATCGACCGCGCGCAGCCGCCAATCGACCCGGAGGCGATGCACGCCGCGGCGGCCCTGCTAGGCGAGAGCGAGTACCGGCTGTTGCCTTGCCATCCCTGGCAGGCCGGCTGGCTGCTCGCGCGCGAGGACGTGCAGGCGATGCTGAAGACGCGCGACCTGATCTCGCTCGGTCCGATGGGCGAGCTGGCCTGGCCGACCTCGTCGGTGCGCACGGTCTGGCTGCCGCGACAGCGGCGCTTCCTGAAGTTGCCGCTCGACGTGCGGATCACCAACTTCATCCGCAACAATCCGCCCGAGCAGGCAGCGCGCGCGCTCGACGCGAGCCGCTACCTGGCGTGCCTGCCACGCCGCTATCGGCAGTCGCCCGGGTTCGAGATCCTGCTGGACCATGCCCATGCGGGCCTGGCGACGGCCGACGAGGCACTGCGCGCGAGCAGCCTGGTGATCTACCGCGAGGCGATGCGCGACGATGCCGGCGACCAGGCGCGCGTGCTGGCGAGCGTGGTGGAGGAGCGCCCGGACGGCGGCACCCTGCTGCAGGCGCTGCTGCGCGAGGCGCTCGGCGAGACGCCGTCGCCGGCGCGGTTGGCCGCCTGGTGGCGCGCCTACCTCGACGTGATGCTGTTGCCGATGCTGCGCCTGTTCGCGCACGAGGGCGTGAGTCTGGAGGCGCATCTGCAGAACGCGATGGTCGCGTTCCGGGCCGGCTGGCCCGCGCGTGGCTACGCGCGCGACATGGAGGGCGCCAGCATCAGCCGCGCGCGATGCCGCTTCCCGGACCGGCTCGATGCCGCCAGCCCGGCGCTCTACGACGAGGAGGTGGCCTGGAAACGCTTTCTCTACTACGTACTGGTCAACCAGGTCGGCCACCTGGCGGCCAGCGTCGCGCGCGCCGGTTACGGCGACGAGGCCACGCTGTGGCGGCTGACGGCCGAAGCCTGGGCGGACAGCGGCGAGCCGGCGCTGCTCGCCTTGCTGGCCGAGCTGGTGCGGCGTCCGGGCTTGCCGGCCAAGGCCAACATGTCGAGCTGCTTCGGCCGTCACGGCGAATTGCCGGCCTGGGTAGAGATTCCCAATCCCCTGTTCGGCACGGAGGTGCGAGCATGATGCATGCCGAATTCGACGCGCTGGTCGACAGCGACGCCTATCGCGACGCGGCGCGGCGCGTGATCCGCCAGTTGTTCGAGGCGCTGCTGTTCGAGGAGCGGCTGCCGTTGGCGCGGCGCGATGGCGCGCTGCTGAGCGTGGCGGCGACCGATCCTCAGGGCGCGGAGGTGATCTATCACTGCCATGTGCAGCGCAGCGTCTCGTTCGCGCGGCTGCGGGTCGTCTCGCCGGTACGGCGGCGCTGCGGCGCCGAGGATGCCCCGGCCCTGGACGTCGCGCGCGTGATCGCCGAGCTGGCCGGCCAGTTGGCGGCCGAGCCGGCGCGGCTCGCGCAATTCGCCACGGAACTGCTCGCGACCCACGTGAAGGATGCGCAAACGCGTATCGCCCGGCAGGGCCGCCTGCTGCGCGATGCCGATTACGACGAGACCGAGGCCGGACTGACCGGCGCGCATCCTTACCACCCGACCTACAAGTCGCGGCTCGGCTTCACGCTCGATCACAATCGCCGCTATGCGCCCGAATGTTCGCCCGGCGTGGCGCCGCTGCTGCTCGCGGTACGCGTCGACCAGGCACGCTGGGCTGCCGGGCAGGCGGTCGAGGCGCGCGATCCGCGCACGCTGCTGGCCCCCGCCGAACGCGCCGCGTTCGAGCTGCGGCTGACCGGGCTCGGCCTGGATCCGGCCGATTACCTGCCGCTGCCCGTGCATCCGTGGCAGTGGGAGATGGTCGGGGAGACGGCGTGCCATCCCGCCCGCGCGCGGCGCGAACTGATCCCCGTCGGGCCGATGCAGGATCGCTATCGCCCGCAGCAGTCGATCCGCACGCTGGCCAATCTCGAGCGCCGCGACGCACCTTCGGTGAAGCTCGCGATGAATCTCGTCAATACCTCGACCTCGCGCGTGCTCGCGCCGCACACGGTCTGCAATGCGGCTCCGATCAGCGACTGGCTGGACACACTGGTGGCGAGCACCGAATGGGCCGCGCCGCTGGCGCGGCCCGTGATCCTGAAGGAGATCGCGGGGGTCGCCTATCTGCCGCCGACGCCGGCGGCAGGCCAGTACGGCGCGCTCGCCTGCATCTGGCGCGACAGCATCCACGCGCACCTGGTCGAGGGCGAGCGCGCCCTGCCGATGACGGCGCTGCCGCAGCCCGATGCCGATGGGCACCTGCTGGTGGCGGAGATGGTGGCGCGCCACGGCATCGAGGCCTGGCTGCGTCGGCTGATCGAGCGCGCCTGGCTGCCGGTGCTGCACCTGCTCTGGGCGCACGGCACGGCGCTCGAGTCGCATGCGCAGAACATGGTCCTGATCCTGGTCGACGGCCTGCCCGAGCGCGTCGCGCTGAAGGACTTCCACGACGGCGTGCGTTTCTCGCGGCAGTGGCTGAGCGGGCCGCCGCCGGTGCTGAGCGCGCCACCCGCCGAACATGCCGCCGTCAACCCGAATTCCTTCGTCGAGACCGACGACGCCGACGAATTGCGCGATTTCACCTGCGACGCATTGTTGTTCGTCAACCTGGCCGAAGTCGCCTGGGCCTTCGCGCAGCATCTCGATTTCGACGAGGCACGCTTCTGGGCAATCGCGGCCGAGGCGATCCGTGCACATCAGGCGCGCCATCCCGCGCTCGCGGCACGGTTCGCGCTGTTCGACTGCTTCGCGCCCACCCTGCAGATCGAGGAACTGGCGAGCCGCCGCTTCCTGCCCGAGCTCCGGCTGCGCACGCGTGCCGCGCCCAATCCGCTGGCGCAGGCGGTGCAGGCATGACGGCCCCGATGCTGAAGGCCTCGCTGGGCGATCCGGCGGACGGCCCGCGATTCGGCGTGTTCTGCTCGACGCCCGCGCCCCTGACGATCGAACTGATCGCCGCGGCCGGCTACGACTTCGCGATCGTCGATCTCGAGCACACGCTGATCGACGGCGCGACGCTGACGGCGATGCTGCTGGCCGCGCGCGCCTCGGGCCTGGCCGTCCTGGTACGGGTGGCGGCCCTGGCGCAGGTCGCGCCGGCGCTCGACCAGGGCGCGCAGGGCATCGTGGTGCCGCGCGTGCGCTCGATCGAGGAGGCGCGCCGGGCCGTGCTGGCCGCGCGTCATGC
>NZ_VWWK01000309.1:0-4227 GCF_011753035.1 Burkholderia sp. Ax-1720
GGCGCCGCGAGCGCGGCCAGTGCCGCGTCGGCCGCGGCCGGCACGCCGGTGCGCGGCGGCACGCTGTCCCTGCTGGCGCAGCCCGAGCCGCCCTCGCTGATCAATGCGCTGACGCCGCACGTCGCTTCGCAATACGTGGGTGGCAAGATCTTCCAGGGCCTGCTGGCCTTCGACACGGAACTGCGTGCGGTGCCGGTGCTGGCGCGCAGCTGGCAGGCCTCGCCCGACGGGCTGCGCCACACCTTCGAGCTGCAGCCCGGGGTGCGCTGGCACGACGGCAAGCCGTTCGGTGCGCAGGACGTGGTGGTCACGCTCGACGAGATCGCGCCGAACGCGCTGCCGCGCGTGAAGGTGATCCGCGATACCTACATCGCCGCGGTCGAGGCCAGCGGGCCGCTGCAGGTCACGATCCGCCTCAAGAAGCCTTATGCGGGCCTCTGGAACCTGCTCGGCAGCGGCCTGCTGCCGATCCTGCCGGCGCATCTCTACCAGGGCAAGGATCCGCGCAGCAACCCGGCCAACCAGCACCCGGTCGGCACGGGGCCCTTCGTGTTCGCCGAATGGAAGCACGGCGCCTATATCCGCCTCGCGCGCAATCCCGACTACTGGAAGCCGGGCCTGCCTTACCTCGACGGCATCGTGTTCAACATCGTGCCCGACGCGGCCGGCCGCGCGATCGCCTTCGAGCGCGGCCAGGTGCACGCGCTGCGCGCGGGCGACGTCGACTACGCCGATCTCGCGCGGCTCGCCAGGCTGCCCGGCGTGGAGCAGAGCACGCGCGGCTGGGAGCTGTTCTCCGGGATGGCCTTCCTCGAGCTGAACCAGCGCAAGCCGCCCTTCGACAACGTGCTGGTGCGTCAGGCGGTGCTGCAGGCGCTGGACCGGCAGTTCATCGTCGACCGGATCTTCTTCGGTTACGGGCGCGTCGCCACCGGGCCGTTCCTGTCGACCACGCCGTTCTACGATCCCGGCGTGCCGCGCTTCCCCCATGACCCGGAGCGCGCGCGGGCCCTGATCCGGCAGTCCGGCGTGGATCTCGCGCGCTATCCGCTGGTGCTGATCAACGGCGAGAAGGGCGGGGCCTGGGAGCGCGTGGCCGAATACACGCAGCAGGCGCTCGGCCAGGTGGGCTTTCGGGTGCGCGTGCAGACCACCGATGCGGCTGGCTGGTATGCGCGCGTGGCGAACTGGGATTTCGATCTGAGCTACAACTTCCTGTTCCAGAACGGCGACCCGGAGTTCAGCGTGGCGCCGCTGTACCGTGCCGACAGCATCGCCAAGGGTTCGCCGTTCGGCAATGTCGAAGGCTACCGGAACCCGCGGCTCGACGCGCTGTGGGACCAGGCCGCGCAGGCCACCGATCCCGCGCGGCGCCGCAGCCTCTACGCGCAGATCCAGACCACGCTGGCCAATGACGCGGCGATCGCCAACGTGTTCGAGATGGTCAACCCGACGCTGTACCGCAGCACCGTTCACCGGCTGCTGCGCACCGCGACGAGCATCAACGACAGTCTCGAGGACACCTGGATCGGCTGAGGCGATGAACATGCTGCTGCGAACGTCGACGACGGCGCTGCGAGGGCTCGCGGTGGTGCTCGGGGTGCTGGTCGTCAATTTTTTCCTGGTCCGGCTCGCGCCGGGCGACCCCGCGCTGGCCCTGGCCGGCGACGCGGGCGCCGGCGATGCCGCCTATGTCGAGCGGCTGCGCGAGCAGCTCGGCCTGGCGCGGCCGCTCGCCGAGCAGTTCTTCCAATACCTGCGCGCGATCGCGCATCTCGATTTCGGCTATTCCTATCGCAATCAGGCGCCGGTGCTGTCGCTGGTCGCCGAGCGCCTGCCCGCCACCTTGCTGCTGATGGCGGCGGCCTTCCTGGTCTCGGTCCTGGTGGGGGTGAGCTCGGGCGCGTTCGCCGCCTATGGCGAGGCGCGCGGCGGCCGGCTGGCGCGGGGCGCGGCGCGCGCGATCGACGCGCTGGCCGTGCTCACCTATGCCACGCCCTTGTTCTGGCTGTCCTTGATGGCCTTGCTGCTGTTCTCGGTGAAGCTGGACTGGCTGCCCTCGTTCGGCATGGAGAGCGTGGGCGCCGCTTACGCGGGCTGGCGGCATGCGCTCGACGTGGGCGCCCACCTGGCGCTGCCGGCCTTCACGCTGGGCCTGGTCTATGCGGCGATCTACGTGCAGCTCACGCGGGCGGCGATGCTCGAGGTGATCGATCGCGAATTCGTGCGCACCGCGCGCGCCAAGGGGGCGGGCGAGGCTCGCGTGATGCTGCGCCACGTGCTGCGGAACGCGTTGCTGCCGGTGGTCACGGTCGGCGGCCTGCAACTGGGCCAGCTCGCCGGCGGCGCGCTGGTGACCGAGATCGTGTTCGCCTGGCCCGGGCTGGGCGGGCTGATGTACGACTCGCTGGTGCAGCGCGACTACCCGGTGCTGCTCGGCATCCTGGCCGTGGTGGCCGCCCTGGTGGTGTTCTTCAACCTGCTGACCGACCTGCTGTATCCGCTGGTCGATCCGCGTCTGCGCCACCCGGAGGCCCGATGAGTTCGATCGCCGCAAGCGCCGCGCCGCGCGTCGGGACGGCGGGTTTCTGGCGTCGTTACGCGCGCGCGCCGGGGGCTCGCGCGGGCGCCGCGTTCCTGCTCGCCGCCGCGCTGCTGGGCCTGAGCGCACCCTGGTGGCTGCCCTCGCCCTGGGCCATCGGCGCCGAGCCGCTGCTGCCGCCGCTGCACGCGCTGGCGCATCCGCTCGGCACCGACCTGCTCGGACGCGATGCGCTGCTCGGCCTGCTGTGGGGCACCCGCGTCTCGCTGTTCGTCGGCCTGGCGGCCACGCTCGCCACCTTCGCGCTGGGCGCCACGCTCGGTGCGCTGGCCGGCTGGTGCGGCGGGGCCGTCGATCGCGCGCTGATGGCCGTCACCGCGCTGTTCCAGACGATTCCGCAATTCGCGCTGGCGGTGACCGTCGCGGCGGTGCTGGGCGCCTCGCTCGAATCGACCGTGATCGCGATCGCGGCCTCCTCGTGGCCGGCGATCGCGCGCCTGGTGCGCGGCGAATTCATCGCGCTGGCGCGCCGCGAGTTCGTGCTGGCCGCGCGCCTGGCCGGCGAGCGGCCGCTCGCGCTGATCTGCCGGCAGATCCTGCCGCATGCGATCCCGCCGCTGGTGGTGCTGGCCTCGCTGATGGTGGCCGCCGCGATCCTGACCGAGTCGGCGCTGTCCTTCCTCGGGCTCGGCGATCCTTCGCAGATGAGCTGGGGTTTCATGATCGGCGCCGCGCGCAACGTGATTCGCGAGGCCTGGTGGCTGAGCGTCTGGCCGGGCCTGGCGATCGTGCTGACCGCGCTGGCCGTCAACCGCGTCGGCGAAGGCTTGCGCGGCGCCACCGCGGCGCTCGGCGGCGAGCGCGGGAGGGCCTCATGAGCGCCGCGCCGCTGCTCGAGATCGAGCGCCTGACGCTCGCGCTGCCCGAGGGCGCCGAGCGTCGCGAGGCGGTGCGCGAGGTCTCGCTGAGCATCGCGCCGGGCGAGGTGCTGTGCGTGGTCGGCGCCTCGGGTTCGGGCAAGTCGCTGCTGGCGGCCTCGATCGCCGGGCTGCTGCCGCGCGGCGTGCGGCGCACCGCGGGCCGCATCGCCTTGCACGGCCGCGAGCTCGGCACCGACGGCGAAGCCGGGTGGCGTGCCTTGCGCGGCCGCGAGGTGGCGACCATCTTCCAGGAGCCGCTGACCGCGCTCAATCCGCTGATGACGGTGGGCGCGCAGGTCGAGGAGGTGCTGCGCGTGCACGGCGTGGCGAGCGGGCGCGGCCAGGCCGGGCTGCGCATCGCGCGCGTGACCGAGCTGCTGCGCCAGGTCGGCCTGCCCGAGCCTGAGCGCTTGCGGCACGCCTATCCCGACACCTTGTCGGGCGGCCAGCGCCAGCGCGTGCTGATCGCGATGGCACTGGCGCTCGAGCCGGCCCTGCTGATCGCCGACGAGCCGACCACCGCGCTCGACGTGACCACCCAGGCGCGCATTCTCGACTTGCTGCTGGCCGCCGCGCGCGGCACGCGCACCGGCGTGCTGCTGATCACGCACGACTTCGGCGTGGTGGCGCGGGTGGCCGATCGCGTGGCCGTGCTGCGCGCCGGCGAGTTGGTCGAGAGCGGCCCCGCCGCCGAACTGCTGGCCGCGCCGCGCCATGCCTATACGCGCGCGCTGCTGGAGGCGATGCCGCACGGCCGCGCGGCGC
>NZ_VWWK01000310.1:0-4211 GCF_011753035.1 Burkholderia sp. Ax-1720
AAATCGACGCGATCGATCTGGCGGCCGATCGACAGCAGGCGCCAGCCGTCGTCGCGCGTCATGTTGTCGGTCTGCGCGCCGGTGATCGCCGAGAGCAGCAGGTTGAGCCGGTCGAGCATCTGCAGCGGAAGGAGAAGCAGAGCACGCTGGCGAGGAAATCGACGCGATCGATCTGGCGGCCGATCGACAGCAGGCGCCAGCCGTCGTCGCGCGTCATGTTGTCGGTCTGCGCGCCGGTGATCGCCGAGAGCAGCAGGTTGAGCCGGTCGAGCATCTGCAGCGCGGCATTGCCGAGCTGTTCCTCGGGCTCGTCCTCGCCGTTGGTGGGCTCGTCGAACAACTGGGTGGCATCGTCGATCAGCCGCCACTGGTCGCGCGAGAGCCGCTCGCGGATCGCCGCGGCCGCGCCGCGCATGCCGAGCACGCAGGCCGCGATGCCCGAGCCGCGATCGGCGCGCCGCGACAGCGCGCGCGCCAGCGTCTGCTGGAACTCGCGCGGCGACACCGCGGCCGATTGCGTCTCGGCCGGGATCAGCCCGTTCTCGCGGCACAGCGCGTCGAGCAGTTCGAGATGCGCGGGGCTGTCGACGTCGTCCTCGCCGCGCAGCCGCTCGAAGGCGGCGCGCGCCAGGCGCGTCAGGTTGGCGGCGCGCTCGGTGTAGCGGCCCAGCCAGAACAGGTTCTCGGCGGCGCGGCTGGAGATCGTGCGCGGCCGCGCCACCAGGTCGTCGGGGCCGAGATGCGTCTGCAGCAGCGTGGTCGGGTCGATCGCGCCTTCGGTGATGACCCAGGTGTCGACGCTGCTGCCGCCGCGCGGCATCGGCGCGTTGAACAGCTCGTCGCGCGTGCCGACCCGCGACAGCCCGCCCGGCAGCACGCGCCAGGAGCCGGTGCCGTCGGCCAGCGCGAACACGCGCAGCAGCAGCGGCTTGGGCACGATCCGCGCGCCGCCCTCGTAGCCCTGCGCGCTGCTCGGCCAGGTCGGCGCCTGCGAGGGCGGCAGGTCCGACTGCACCACGTAGTGGGCCGGATTGGCGAGGATCCGCGCGCGCCATTCGAGCAACTGCTGGTGGCTCAGCCGCGCGCCGATGACCGGGTCGAAACGCCCGCCCGCCTGCGCCAGCGGCGGATAGGCGGGCTTGATGATGGAGCGCGCCAGGAGCGGCAGCGCGTCGGCGCAGGCGGCCGCCTCGCCGCACCACCAGGTGGGCAGCGCCGGCAGTTCCAGCGTCTCGCCGAGCAGGCTCTCGGCCAGCTTGGGCAGGAAGCCGAGCACGCCCGGCGACTCGAGGAAGCCCGAACCCGGCGCATTGGCCAGCAGCACGTTGCCGGCGCGCACCGCCTGCAGCAGGCCCGGCACGCCGAGCATCGAATCGGGGCGCAGCTCGAGCGGGTCCAGCCATTCGTCGTCGACGCGGCACAGGATGCCGTGCACCGGCTCCAGCCCGCTCAGCGTCTTCAGGTAGACGTGCTGGTCGCGCGCGGTCAGGTCGCCGCCTTCCACCAGGGTCAGGCCGAGATAGCGCGCCAGGTAGGCGTGCTCGAAATAGGTCGGCGCGTGGCGGCCCGGCGTGAGCAGCACGATGCGCGAATTCTTCTTGGCCGGGCTCAGGTCCTGCATGCTGTGCAGCAGCGCGCGATAGCTGGCGGCCAGGCGCTGCACGCGCAGGCCGCGGAACGCGCGCGGGAACAGCCGCGAGACGATCACGCGGTTCTCGAGCAGGTAGCCGAGCCCGGTGGGCCCTTGCGTGTGCTGCGCGACCAGCCGCCAGCGCCCGTCGGGGCCGCGCATCAGGTCGAAGGCGGCCAGGTGCAGCCACATGCCGCCCGGCACGCTGGCGCCGCGCATCGGCCGCAGGTAGCCGGGGTGCCCCGTCACCAGGGCGGGCGGCAGCAGGCCCTGCCTGAGGATGGTCTGCTCGCCATAGACGTCGGCCGTCACGGCGTTGAGCAGGCGCATGCGCTGCAGCACGCCGCGCTCGATGCTGGCCCAGTCGTCGGGCGCGACGATCATCGGCAGCAGGTCGAGCGACCAGGGCCGCGCGGCGCTGCCGCCGGCGTTCTGGTCGTGCAACTGGTAGGCCAGCCCGTTCTCGCGCATGCGGCGCTCGAGCGCCTCGGCGCGGCGGTCGAGGTCGGCGAAGCCGACGCTGCCGAGCTGGGTGAAGAAGTCGCGCCAGACCGGCGCCAGCGCGGCCGTCTGCAGGGCCGCCGCGCCGCCGCGCAGCTCGTCGTAGCGGCCGGTCACGGCCGGCGCGGCCAGCGCCGCGCCGAGCTCGGCGGCGTCCTGGATCGATCCTGTGTCGAAGAGCGTATGCATGGCGTCGTCGGCGCTCAGATCGTCGATAAATTGGGGAAGCACGATGTCGTTTCGTCAGCCTGGGCCTGGCGCGAGCAGCGTCGCGGACACCTCGTCCGCGACGCGCGCCGCCCGTCGAGCCCGAATCCTATCATTGCGGACCGACGGGTCCGACCACCTTGGCGGCCGGCTGTCTCCTCCGGTCTTGCCCGCGCATTGTTTTCAATCCCGGCGCAGGTCGAGGGTGAACGGGAATTCCCGGCTCGGCGCGGCCGGCGCCACCTCCATGCGTCCCGGCGTGTGGCCGATCGACACGAAGCGCGCCAGGCGCCGGCTCTCCGCCTCGTAGGCATTGACCGGGAAGGTCGCGTAGTTGCGCCCGCCCGGATGCGCGACGTGGTAGCGGCAACCGCCGAGCGACCGGCTCATCCAGGTATCGACGATGTCGAAGGTCAGCGGCGCGTGCACGCCGAGCGTCGGATGCAGGGCCGAGGGCGGCGCCCAGGCCTTGTAGCGCACCCCCGCCACGTATTCGCCGGCCGTGCCGGTGGGCTGCAGCGGCAGCGCCCGGCCGTTCACGGTGATCACGTGACGGTTGTCGTTCAAGCCGCTCACGCGCACCTCGAGCCGCTCCAGCGAGGAATCGACATAGCGCACCGTGCCGCCGACCGCGCCCTCCTCGCCCATCACGTGCCAGGGTTCGAGCGCGCCGCGCAGGCTCAGCTCGATGCCCTTCACCGCCACCTGGCCGAACAGCGGGAAGCGGAATTCGAAATGCGGCGCGAACCAGGCCGCGTCGAACGGGAAACCGGCCTCGCGCATCTCGGCCATCACGTCGTCGAAATCCATCTTCACGAAGGCCGGCAGCATGAAGCGGTCGTGCAGCGCGGTGCCCCAGCGCGTCAGCGAGGTCGTGTAGGGACGATCCCAGAAACGCGCCACCAGCGCGCGCAGCAGCAGTTGCTGCACCAGGCTCATGCGCGCGTGCGGCGGCATCTCGAAGGCGCGCAATTCCAGCAGGCCGAGCCGGCCCGTCGAGGAATCGGGCGAGTAGAGCTTGTCGATGCAGAACTCGGAGCGATGGGTGTTGCCGCTCACGTCGATCAAGAGGTTGCGCAGCACCCGGTCGACCAGCCAGGGCGGCATGTCCTGCCCGTGAAGCAGCTTGTTGCGCTCGATCTCCTTGAAGGCGATGTCGAGCTCGTAGACCTGGTCGTTGCGTGCCTCGTCCACCCGCGGCGCCTGGCTGGTCGGCCCGATGAACAGGCCCGAGAACAGGTAGGACAGCGAGGGATGGTTGTGCCAGTAGGCGATCAGGCTGGCCAGCAGGTCGGGCCGGCGCAGGAACGGGCTGTCGGCCGGCGTCGCGCCGCCCAGCACGAAGTGGTTGCCGCCGCCGGTGCCGACATGGCGGCCGTCGATCATGAACTTCTCCGACGACAGGCGCGTGCGCCAGGCCGCGTCGTAGAGGAATTCGGTCTGCTGCACCAGTTGCCGGAAATCGTGCGCCGGATGGATGTTCACCTCGATCACGCCCGGATCGGGCGTGACCTGCAGCACCGCCAGGCGCGCGTCGCGCGGCGGGGCGTAGCCTTCCAGCACCAGCTTCACGCCGAGCGAGCGGGCGGTCAGCTCGACCGCGGAAAGCAGGTCGAGATAGTCCTCCAGCGCGGCCAGCGGCGGCATGAACAGGTAGAGCACGCCGTGGCGGACCTCGGCGCACAGCGCGGTGCGCGTGATCCAGGCGGCCGATTCGAAGCGATCGGGGTAGCGGTTCGCGGCGGTGTCGTGCGAGGCGCGGGCGGCGCCCTCGGCCTTGAGAACAGCGGACAAAACGCCGCCAGCATGGACTGCAGCGACAGCCTGAGATACATCCAGCGTTTGCATGACATGACCTATAAAAGAATGAAGC
>NZ_VWWK01000311.1:0-4206 GCF_011753035.1 Burkholderia sp. Ax-1720
GCGCTGCGCCGGGCGGCGGCGGGATCGGCGGCGCTGCTGGTGATGGCCGCCGCCTGCGGTGACGCCAGCGCGGGCGCCGTGCTCGATCGCGTGCACGCCACCCGTACGCTGCGCGTGTGCCTGTCGCAGAACGATGCCGGCATCACCTACCGCGATCCGCGCACCGGCGAGCCGCGCGGCATCGACGTCGACCTGGCGGCCGCCTTCGCCGGCGATCTCGGCGCCCAGATCGTGATGGTCGACACCTCCTTCGACCGCTTCGCCGACGACCTGCTGGCCGACCGCTGCGACGTCGCGATGCTCGCCGTGGCGGCCACCGCGGCGCGCCGCGAGATGCTGCGCTTCAGCCGTCCCTACCTGTCGAGCGGCATCGTCGGGGTGGCCTCGCGCGGCAGCGAGGTGGTGCCGGGCTGGGGCGATCTCGACCGGCCCGGCGTGCGCGTCGGCGTGCAGCAGGGCTCGCAGATCGAGCCGCTGCTGCGCGCCACCCTCAAGCGCGCCACCCTGGTGGTGCTCGACGCGCGCGTGAACCGCGAGGACGAGTTGCAGGCAGGGCGACTCGACGTGCTGGTGGCGGGGCTTCCGTATGCGCACCGCCTGCTGGAGAATGCCGACTGGGCCCGCCTGGTGGCGCCGCCGCGGCCGTTCCATCCGATGCCCTATGCCTATGCCGTGCGCCCCGGCGACGACGCCTGGCTGCAGACGGTCGACGCCTTCGTCGCGCGCATCCAGCGCGACGGCCGGCTCGCCGAGGCGGCCCGCCGCCATCACCTGACCGACATCATGCTGCTCCAGTGAAACGAATCGAAGCGATCATCGGCCATCACACCGCGCAGCTCCCCGCCTGGCTCAACAGCCGCTCGGTGCTGGTCGGCGGCGCGCTCGTCGGCGCGCTGCTGATCGGCGCGGCCGGCAGCTTCGCGTGGTGGGAGCATCGCAGCGCGATCGACGACGAACGCGGCAGCGCCGAGATGCTGGCGCGCGCGCTCGACGACCAGGGCGCGCGCGCCGCCAGCACCGCCAATTCGATCGCGCGCTCGATCGACAGCACGCTGCAGACGCGCGACCTGCGCGGCACGTCCTTCGCCAACCTGATGCTGGCGCGCAGCATCGCCGGCACGCCGATGCTGCGCAGCGTCTCGCTGGTCGACAGCGAGGGCGAGGTGTTCGCCAGCTCGAACCCGGCCAACCTCGGCGCGCATCTCGACCTGGCGCGGCTGCCGGGCCCGCGCGTGCCGGTCGCCGACGGCGATCTCGCGATCGGCCGGCCGATGGCGGGCCGGGATCTCGCCGATTCCTCGCTGCTGCGCGGTGCGCGGGCCGGCGCCGGCAATCCGCTGCCGCTGCGCTTCCTGCCGCTCGCGCGGGCCAGCGTGACGCCCAACGGCGACGTGATCCGCATCGTGGTCGCGCTCAATCCCGACTACCTCAAGACCAGCTTCCAGATGCTGCTGGGCGACGCCTCGCGCTCGGCCGGGCTCTACACGCTCGACGGCACGCCGGTGGTGACCACCGGCGTGCCGCTCGACAAGGCCGGCGCGCTGGGCGCGCACACGCTGTTCCGCAACCTGCTGCCGCGTGCCGAGAGCGGCAGCTTCGCGGCGCTCGATTTCGACGGCACCGCCAGCATCGGCGCCTGGCGCACCGCGCGACGCTGGCCGCTGGTGACGGTGGTGGCCACCCCGGCCGAGCGGGCGCTCGCCACCTGGGCCGTGATCGCGCGCTGGGTCGCGCTCGGCAGCGGCGGCGCGCTGCTGCTGTGGGGCGTGTTCTGCACCGCGGCCTCGCGCAGCCTGCGCCAGAACGCGCTGACCATCGCCGCGCTGGGCCAGCTGATGCGCGAGATCGCCAGCAGCGAGGCGCGCAACACGGCGGTGCTGACCAGCGCGATGGACGGCATGGTCACGCTCGACGCGCTCGGGCACGTGGTGGAATTCAACCGCGAGGCCGAGCGCATCTTCGGCTATCGCGCCGAGAACCTGATCGGCCAGCCCGGCGAGGCGCTGCTGCCCGACGAGATCCACGAGCTGATGCGCGATCGCCGCCTGCCCGGCGAGGACGACCGCTCGGCCACGCCGCGCCGCCGGCTCGAACTGAACGCGCGGCGCGCCAACGGCCGCGTGTTCCCGGCCGAGATCTCGGTGGCGCCGGTGGACGTGGACGGCGAGCTGTACTACTTCTGCACCGTGCGCGACCTGTCCGAGGCCAAGCGCGTCGCGCACGAGCGCGCCCAGCTGCTGGCCAAGTACCGCGACTCCTCGTCGGACCTGCGCGGCCTGAAGAACGCCCTCGACGAGCACGCGATCGTCAGCATCCTGTCACCGGACGGGACCATCCTCTATGCCAACTCGATGCTGGCCTCGGTCAGCGGCTACCCGAGCGACGAACTGGTCGGCCAGTCCTACCGGCTGCTGCGCCCCGACGACGCCTCGGGCGGCCTGGTGGTGGACCGGCTGCCCGAGCTGATCCGCGAGGGCGCGCCCTGGAGCGGCCAGCTCGTGCACCGGCGCCGCGACGGCTCGCTGTTCTGGACCGCGTCCACGCTGGTGCCGATCATGAACACCTCGCACGACACCAAGCACGCCTTCCTGATCCAGACCGACATCAGCCTGCAGGTGGCCGGCGAGCGCGAGCTGAAGGCGGCGCATCGCGCCGAGCTCGAACTCGGCGCGGGGATCCAGCGCGGCCTGCTGATCGGCGACCTGCCGCCGGCCGTGCACGGTTGCCTGCTGGCCAGCTTCAACCTGGCCTCGCGCGGCATCAACGGCGATTTCTTCGACCTGTTCGAATTCGACGACGGCTGCTTCGACCTGCTGGTGGGCGACGCGATGGGCAAGGGCGTGCCGGCCGCGCTGCTGGGCGCCGCGCTGAAGATGCAGTTCTCGCGCTCGATCGCCGAGCTGGTCGCGCATGGCGAGCCGGGTGCCGAGCGGCCCTCGCCGGCGCGCATCGTGGCGCATTCGCAGCGCGCCATGCACGCGCGCCTGCAGGCGCTCGACAGCTTCGTCACGCTCTGCTACCTGCGCATCGACCGCGTGCGCGGCACCGCCACCTGGGTCGGCTGCGGGCACGAGGAAACCATGCTGTTCCGCGGCAACGCGCCGCCCGAATTCCTGCGCAACCAGCATCCGCCGCTCGGCGTGATCGAGGAGGCCGAGATCTTCGAGGACAGCGTGAGGCTCGGCCCCGGCGACACCGTGGTGCTCTACTCCGACGGCCTGACCGACGCCGTCGACGACACCGGCGAGCGCTTCGGCCTGGACCGGCTGGCGGCCACGCTGCGCGCGCTGGTGCCGACCCATCGACGGCCCGGCACGATCGTGCGCGGCATGCGCGCGGCCGTCGAGGCGTTCACCAACAGCGCGCGGATTCCGGACGACATGACGATGCTGGTGCTGCAACTGCCCGACGGCGAACCGAACACGCGCCGCGAGCGGCTCGACATGCCGCGCACGCTCTCGCAGTTGCAGACGCTGCGCAACTTCGTGGCGATGCACGCGGCGGCGGGCCTCGGCGACGACGACGCGGCCTCGCTCGCGCTGGCCGCCGTCGAGCTCGCCAGCAACGTGGTGCGCCACGATTCGCGCCCCGGCGACGGCCCGATCGAGGTGGTCTGCACCACCGGCCCGGAGCTGGCCACGCTCGAATTCGTCTACGACGGCCGGCCCTTCACGCCGCCGCCGGAGCTGAAGCCCGATTTCTCGGGCGAATCGGAAGGCGGCTTCGGCCTGTTCATCATTCGCGAGAGCTGCGACATCGTCAGCCACGACCACGTCAACGGCATCAATCGCGTCACCCTGATCAAGCGCCGCCACACCCAGGCGGCCTGAGCCGGGAAGCTCTCCTCAGACGATTGGCGCGGCGCGCGCCGATCGATGGCACAACTGAGGATCGCGTCCCGCGCCGCCCGACGAAATCCGCCGCGCCCGCCAGAAGCCGCGCCCGGCGCGGCATCCGACCCTTTGGCGTGGTCCGACGTTTGCAGTTCTGTCACGATTCCCGACCCGATTCGCGATGAAATTGAGCCCATCCACGCTGGAGGGCCACGCGATGATCGCAATCTCTTTGGACGCACAACAACGTTGCAGCCGCCAATCGGGCGGCAAGCAGGCCGACGTTCGTCTGCAGCCGGGGCGCACGCGACGTCGCCAGCAGACCGCCCGCGCCTGGCGCCGCGCGCGCCTGGCCGCCGCGCCGCTGCGCCGC
>NZ_VWWK01000312.1:0-4162 GCF_011753035.1 Burkholderia sp. Ax-1720
CAGGCCCGCGCGGCCGGCGCCACCACCGCGGCCGTGACGCCGCGCGCGCCCGAGGTCGACACCAGCATGGCCGCGCCGCAATATGCGCCGGTTTCTTCGCCGCCCGTCACGGCAACGGCAAGCTCAACGGCAGCGAACCGCGCGCCGGACCCGATCGACGCCGCGGCCGATGCCTTCGAGCCGCCCCCGCCAACCGCCCGCGCCGCTGCCCAGCAAGCCCGCTCGGCAGCCCCCGAAGGCGTGCGGATCATCCGCGCCTCGACCGCCTCCGGCAACCTCCCCGGCAGCGGCGACGATCCGATCGCGCGCTTCGCCAACGGCAGCTACTGAGCCTGCCGCTTTCAAGCGGGCGGCTCACGGCCGCCATCGCCGATTCCCCTTCCCCCATCCAGGGCGCTTGGCTCAGGCCAGCGTCCGGATCGAATTCGACACGCCGCGCGCGCAGTCGATCACGGCCGGCGCCAGCCGGCGCTCGGCTTCCTCGATGCTCCAGCGGCTCGACGGCGCAACCACGTGCACCGAACCGACCGGCCGCCGCTCGCCGTCGAACACGGGCGCCGCGATCGTCATGTCGCCGATGAACAACTCCTCGCGATTCGAGGCATAACCACGCAGTCGCGCCTGGCCGAGCAGCGCCTCGATAGGCGCGATCTCGGTGACGGTGTACTGCGTATGCGCCACGCGCTCGCTGGCGAGCAGCAGCGCATGCGCCTCCGGCTCGGGCAACGCGCCCAGGTAAGCACGCCCCGAAGCCGTGCAGTACATCGGGATGCGGCTGCCGATCGGCATGTGGATCGGCACGAACTTGGTACAGACGAAGCGCGCGACGTAGACCATATCCGTGCCGTCGGGCTCGGTCAGGTTGGTGGTTTCGCCGGTCACGTTGGTCAGTTCCGAGAGGAACGGATTGGCGACGTCGATCAGCATGTCCGCCGACAGGTAGCTGAAGCCGATCTGCATCACGCGCGGCGTGAGCTGGTAGCGGCGCGTGCGCGGATGCTTGCGCACGTAGCCGAGCCGCTCCAGCGTGTAGATCATCCGCTGCGCCGAACTCTTGGTGATCGCGGTCGCGTCGGCGACCTCCTGCAGGCTCATCGAGCGGCGCTGGGCGCCGAACGCGCGCAGCACCGCGATGCCCTTCTCCAGCGACTGGTTGAACAGCGCGTCGCTGCTGGCCTCGCCGCCCTCGGCGGCCGGCGTCCGGTCGGACTCACTCATGGAAACGCCCAATGGTCATCATGTGGCATCGACGATAGCATATCGAATATCGATACGCAAAAATCTTTCATCGATATTTTTGACTCGAATACCATGATTCAGTAGGTGTTCATCGATTTCTGACCGGCTGGTCTTCCGCACAGGAGGCAATCCCATGTTTCAGTTCGCCAAACGCTTCGCCCTCGTCCTGGCCTGCGCGCTCGCCCCGCTGGCCGCCGTCGCGCCCCTTTCGGCCCAGGCCGCGCCGCCCGTCTACACGGTGGGCGCCACCGCCACCGGCGTGCCCTTCACCTTCCTCGACGTGAAGAGCAACGCGATCCAGGGCCTGCTGGTCGACGCGATCAGCGCCACCGGCCACGCCGCCGGCTTCGACGTGAAGATCGAGCAGACCACCTTCGCCGCCCTGATCCCCTCGCTGACCACCAGGAAGATCGACATCATCTCGGCCGCCATGCTGAAGACGCCGGCGCGCCAGCAGGTGGTCGACTTCTCGGACACGGTCTATTCCTACGGCGAGGGGCTGGTGGTGCCCGCCAGCGACGCCGGCAAGTACAGCTCGATGGACGACCTGAAGGGCGCCGTGGTGGGCGCCCAGGTCGGCACCGCCTTCGTCGACGCGCTGAACAAGAAGGGCATCTTCAAGGAGGTGCGCACCTACGATTCGGTCGCCGACATCCTGCGCGACGTCGCGCTGGGCCGCATCCAGGCCGGCTTCGGCGATCGCCCGATCCTCGCCTACCAGTTGCAGAAGAATCCCAACCCGAAGATCCGCCTGGTCGAGGGCTACCAGCCCTCGGTGCTCGGCCAGGTCTGCTTCGTGGTGCGCAAGGGCGATCGCGACACGCTCGACAAGCTCAACGAGGGCATCCGCAAGATCAAGGCCGACGGCACGCTGAACCAGATCGTCAAGAAATGGCAGGTCGAGTGACGCGCCCGCGCGTCGCGTCCAAGGAGAGTTCGCCATGTCCCTGCAGAACCTGCTCGATTTCCTGCCGATCCTGCTCAAGGGCGCGATCGTCACGGTCGAGATCACCGTCTGCTCGTTCGTGCTGAGCACGCTGGTCGGCCTCGCCTTCGCCCTGATGCGGGTCTCGCCGAACCGCCTGCTGTCAGGCGGCGCGGCCGCCGTGATCAACGTGATCCGCGGGCTGCCGATCATCGTCCAGTTGTTCTACATCTACTTCGTGCTGCCCGATCTCGGCGTGCAGCTATCGGCCTTCCAGGCCGGCTGCATCGGCCTGGGCATCGCCTACTCGGCCTACCAGGCCGAGAACTTCCGGGCCGGCATCAAGGCCATCGACCGCGGCCAGATCGAGGCGGCGCAGTCGATCGGCATGCGCGGCGCGATGATCATGCGCCGCGTGGTGCTGCCGCAGGCCTTCCGCATCGCGCTGCCACCCTACGGCAATACGCTGGTGATGATGCTGAAGGATTCCTCGCTGGCCTCGACCATCACGGTCGCGGAAATGACGCGCGCCGGCCAGTTGATCGCCTCCTCGACCTTCCAGAACATGACCGTCTACACGCTGGTGGCCCTGCTCTACCTGGCGCTGAGCCTGCCGCTGGTCTGGAGCCTGCGCCGGCTCGAACGCCACCTCGGCCTGAAGGGGGCGCGATGATCCGCATCGACGATCTGCACAAGCGCTTCGGCGAGACCGAGGTGCTCAAGGGCGTGAGCCTGGAAGTCAGCGCGGGCGAGGTGGTCTGCCTGATCGGGCCGTCCGGCTCGGGCAAGTCGACCCTGCTTCGCTGCATCAACGGGCTGGAGACGCACCAGGGCGGCAGCATCGCCATCGACGGCCAGCGCGTGGATCCCGCCTCGCCCACCATCCACGCGCTGCGCACCCAGGTCGGCATGGTGTTCCAGCGCTTCAACCTGTTCCCGCATCGCAGCGCGCTGGAAAACGTGCTGGAGGGCCCGCTCCACGTCAGGAAGGAAGCCCGCGCGGCGGCCCTCGAACGCGCGCGCCGGCTGCTCGACAAGGTCGGTCTCGCGCATCGCGCCGATGCCTATCCGTCCCAGCTCTCGGGCGGCCAGCAGCAGCGCGTCGCGATCGCGCGGGCCCTGGCCATGCAGCCGCGCGCGATCCTGTTCGACGAGCCCACCTCGGCGCTCGATCCCGAGCTGGTCGGCGAGGTGCTCGGCGTGATGCGCCAGCTCGCCGCCGACGGCATGACGATGATCGTGGTCACGCACGAGATGGGTTTCGCGCGCGAGGTCGCCGATCGCGTCGCCTTCCTGCACGACGGCCGGATCTGCGAGGCGGGTGCCGCCGCCGAGGTGCTCGGCAATCCACGGCATCCGCGCACACGCGATTTCCTGCGCCGCATGCTCGATCCTCATTCCTCCACCGTGTCCGCGACATGAGCGCCTCCTTCGCTGCCTCCCTGCCGCCCTCGCTGTGGGCCGCCACCGCGCCGCCCGGCGTCGACGCGCCGCCGCTGGCCGAATCGGCGGTGACCGACGTCGCGATCGTCGGCGCCGGCTACACGGGGCTGTCGAGCGCCCTGCACCTGGCCGAGCGCGGCATCGCGGTGCGCGTGCTCGATGCGCACGAACCCGGCTGGGGCGCCTCGGGCCGCAATGGCGGCCAGGTGATCCCCGGCCTCAAGTACGATCCCGACGAACTGCTGCGCCGCTTCGGCGAGCGCAACGGCCAAGTCCTGATCGAGATGGCCGGCGGCGCCGCCGATACCGTGTTCGACCTGATCGCCCGCCATGGCATCGCCTGCGACGCGGTGCGGGCCGGCTGGGTCCAGCCGACGCATTCGGCGCGGCTCCTGCCGACCCTGCAGGCACGCGCCCGGCAATGGGAACGCCGCGGCGCGCCGGTCGAACTGCTCGACGGCGAGCAGGTGGCGGCCCGGCTCGGCACCCGCGCCTTCATCGGCGGCTGGATCGACCGGCGCGCCGGCAGCGTGCAGCCGCTCGCCTACGCGCGCG
>NZ_VWWK01000313.1:0-3969 GCF_011753035.1 Burkholderia sp. Ax-1720
GAGGCGGATCTCTCGAACGTCACGCTGGTGCTCGGCGATCAGGCGGGCGGCCTGCGCGCGCTGGCCGAGGCGGCGCGCGTGCTCGACGGCACGCGCTACCGCTTTCGCTGGGCCAACTTCCAGGGCGCCGCGCCCCTGTTCGAGGCGCA
Organism: Burkholderia sp. Ax-1720; assembly: GCF_011753035.1. NCBI lineage: Bacteria > Pseudomonadati > Pseudomonadota > Betaproteobacteria > Burkholderiales > Burkholderiaceae > Burkholderia > Burkholderia sp. Ax-1720. The sequence goes on from NZ_VWWK01000313.1 coordinate 150, forward strand.
GCGCGCCGGCGCCATCGATCTCGCCCCGGCCGGCGACCTGCCGGTGCTGACGGCGGCGCTGGGCGACCCCGACCTGCGCATCGTCGCGACGCGCGCCGGTTCGTCCGCCTCGCTCGGCATCGTGGTGCAGCCCGATTCCGCGGTGCGCAACGTCGCCGACCTGAAGGGCAGGACGGTGGTGGTCTCGTCCGCGCGCGGCAGCATTTCGCAGTACCAACTGTACGGCGCGCTCGAGGAACACGGCCTGTCGCGCACCGACGTGGAGGTGCGCTTCGTGCTGCCGGTCGATGCCTTCGCGGCCTTCGAGTCGAAGCGCATCGATATCTGGGCGACCTTCGATCCTTATTACGGCCACGTGGTGCGACGCGGCGCGCGCGTGCTGCGCGACGGCAGCGGCATCAATTCGGGGCTCGGCTTCCTGACCTCGCCCGCGCCGACCCTGGCCGATCGCGCCAAACGCGCGGCGCTCGCCGACGTGCTCGCCAGGCTCGAACAGGCGGGCAGCTGGGCGCTCGCGCATCCGGCCGACTACGCGAAGGTCTATGCCTCGCTCACGCGGCTGCCGCTCGACGCGGCCAGCGACATCACCGGGCGCGCCTCGGTCGCGCAGCGCGCGGTGACGCCCGCCGACATCGCGACGCTGCAGCGCGTCGCCGATCGCGCGCAACACGATGCGATCCTGCCGGCGCGCGTCGACGTCGCCGCGATCTCGGTACGCGACGTGTCGCGCGGCTGAGGCCTTTCGCGTCGCCGCCTCGCGCGCGACGCGCATCCATTCCCCCGCCGCCGCGGCACGCCTCGCGCGCCTTTCCCCGCCCCTCATCGCTTTCCCCTACGCGTTGCTACGTAGCGTGGATACGTAGTTGTGCGCTTGTCCGCGCGGTGCCGAACGCGAACAATACGCGGCAGTGCCGAGCCCCTTGCCGGGCGCGCGCCACCCCCGCCGGTTCGCGTGCAAGACCGCATGCGACGACGTCGAACAATAGCCAGGAGACACCATGAATCGGGCTTCCGGAACCCTGCTCTGGAGCGCGATCGCGCTGCTGGGCGCCTTTGCCTTCGGCACCATCGCGCTCGCGCACGGCGAGCGCATCAGCGCGCTGTGGATCGTGATCGCCGCGGTCTGCGTCTATCTGATCGCCTACCGCTTCTACAGCCGCTTCATCGCCAGCCGCGTGGTGCAGCTCGACGGCCTGCGCATGACGCCGGCGGTCAAGTACAACGACGGCCTCGACTACGTGCCGACCAACAAGTACGTGCTGTTCGGCCATCACTTCGCTGCGATCGCAGGGGCCGGGCCGCTGGTCGGCCCGGTGCTGGCCGCGCAGATGGGCTACACGCCCGGGATGCTGTGGATCCTGGCCGGCGTGGTGTTCGCCGGCGCGGTGCAGGACTTCATCGTGCTGTTCATCTCGACGCGCCGCAACGGCCGCTCGCTCGGCGACCTGGTCAAGATGGAGCTCGGCACGGTGCCGGGCGTGATCGCGCTGTTCGGCGCCTTCCTGATCATGGTGATCATCCTGGCGGTGCTCGCGCTGATCGTGGTGAAGGCGCTGACCAACTCGCCCTGGGGCACCTTCACGGTCGCGGCGACGATTCCGATCGCGATCTTCATGGGCGTCTACACGCGCTACATCCGCCCGGGCCGCATCGGCGAGGTGTCGATCATCGGCTTCGTGCTGCTGATGGCCTCGATCGTCTATGGCCAGCATGTGCACGACACGCCGGCGCTGGCCGCCTGGTTCACCTTCACGGGCACCCAGCTGACCTGGATCCTGATCGGCTACGGTTTCGTGGCTTCGGTGCTGCCGGTCTGGCTGCTGCTCGCGCCGCGCGACTATCTCTCCACCTTCCTCAAGATCGGCACCATCCTGGGCCTGGCGATCGGCATCCTGGTGGTGGCGCCCGAGCTGAAGATGCCGGCCTTCACCAAGTTCGTCGACGGCAGCGGCCCGGTCTGGTCCGGCAACCTGTTCCCGTTCCTGTTCATCACGATCGCCTGCGGCGCGGTATCGGGCTTCCACGCCCTGATCTCGTCGGGCACCACGCCCAAGCTGCTCGACAACGAGAAGAACGCGCGCCTGATCGGCTATGGCGCGATGCTGATGGAATCCTTCGTCGCGATCATGGCGCTGGTGGCCGCGAGCGTGATCGAGCCGGGCATCTACTTCGCGATGAACGCGCCGGCCGCGGTGCTCGGCACCACGCCCGCGGCGGTCGCGCAGACGGTGACGCAATGGGGCTTCATGCTGACGCCCGACATGCTCACGCAGACCGCCAAGGCGGTGGGCGAGACCACCATCATCGCGCGCGCCGGCGGCGCGCCGACGCTGGCGGTCGGCATGGCGCAGATCCTGCACCAGGTGATCGGCGGCCAAGCGATGATGGCCTTCTGGTATCACTTCGCGATCCTGTTCGAGGCGCTGTTCATCCTGACGGCCGTCGACGCGGGCACGCGCGCGGGCCGCTTCATGCTGCAGGACCTGCTGGGCACCTTCCACCCGGCGCTCAAGCGCACCGAATCGCTGCCGGCCAACCTGGTCGCCACCGCGCTGTGCGTGGCCGCCTGGGGCTACTTCCTCTACCAGGGCGTGGTCGATCCGCTGGGCGGCATCAACACGCTGTGGCCGCTGTTCGGCATCTCGAACCAGATGCTGGCCGCCATCGCGCTGACGCTCGGCACCGTGGTGCTGTTCAAGATGAAGCGCGAGCGCTACGCCTGGGTCACCATCCTGCCGACCGCCTGGCTCCTGGTCTGCACGCTGACGGCCGGCTGGCAGAAGATCTTCGACGCGAATCCGAAGGTCGGCTTCCTGGCCCACGCGGCCAAGCTGCAATCGGCCGTCGACGCGGGCAAGGTGATGGCGCCGGCCAAGTCGCTCGAGCAGATGCAGCGCATCATCCTGAACGACACGATCGACGCGGCGCTGGCGGGCCTGTTCATGTTCGTGGTGATCAGCGTGGCGGCCTATGGCGTGCTGGCGGTGCTGCGCGCGCGTCGCGAGGCGCGGCCGACCACCAAGGAAACGCCGTTCGAACCGCTGCCGTCCGCGCAGGCGCTCGGCAGCGGCCGCTGAACCACCGGCGCGGGAGGCCCTCATGTTTACCGATCTCGGCGACGAACTGCGCTCGGCTGGGCGCTACCTGGGGCAGGCCTTCCGCCTGATGGTGGGCGTGCCCGACTACGACACCTATGTCGCCCACATGCGCGAGACGCATCCCGACCGCGCGCCGATGAGCTACGAGGAATTCTTCCGCGAGCGGCAGAACGCGCGCTACGGCAGCGGCGCGGGCAAGTGCTGCTGATCATCCTCCGCGCGCGCGGGTAGCCGCCGCGCCGCCATCGCCCGTGGTTCGATCGACTACACGGCCGCGTTCCTCACGCGGCCGTTTTTCTTGCCGGCGAGCTTGCGCCGGCTTCTCCAGGCCGTCCTCGCGGCATATATCGATGCGCGCGCAACGGCTCGTCCCGCGTTTCCGGCGACACCCGCCTCAGGTTTTCCCTTATCGTGCCGTCATACGAATCGAATCCATTTCGTCCGGAGTGCCGTCCCGATGTCCGAAAACCGTTCCGTCCTGCTGCTCGCCGAATCCGACCTGACAGCCGGCGAGCCCCTGCCGTGGCCGCTGTTCGATGCCGGCGGCGCGCCGTTGATGCCGGCCGGCGCGAGCCTCGATGCCGAGGAGATCGCCTTCCTGTTCGCGCGTTTCGCGCCCGCGCGCCGCGCCGATGGCGACGCGCCGCAAGCAGCCCCGCAAGCAGCCCCGCAAGCGGGCGAGGCGCCGGACGGGGCCGCGCCGTCCGAAGCGGCCCCTGCCG
>NZ_VWWK01000030.1:0-63227 GCF_011753035.1 Burkholderia sp. Ax-1720
CCGCGAGGCAGCCGGCGCGGCGGCCGCCAGCTCGCCCTGTTCGAGCAGCGCGTCGACGGTGCCGCGCAGCCGCGCCACGCCGGCCGACAACTCGTCGCTGCGCCCCGGCGCCTCGCCGAGCCAGAACGGGATGTTGGGCGCCTGCCCGCGCGCGTCCTCGACGCGCACGCGGCCGGTCTCGACGCGCAGGATCCGGTAGGACTGGTTGCCGAGCTGGAACACGTCGCCGGCCAGGCTCTCGATCGCGAAATCCTCGTTGACGGTGCCGATCTGGGTGCCTTGCGGCTCGAGCAGCACCGAGTAGTCGGCCGTATCGGGGATCGTGCCGCCCGAGGTCACGGCGGTCAGCCGCGCGCCGCGCCGGGCGCGCACCGTGCCCGTGCTCAGATCGCGATGCAGGTAGGCGCGACGCGGGCCGCGCCGGCTCGAGAAACCCTCGGCGAGCATCGCCATCACTTCGTCGAAACGCTCGCGCGACAGCGCCGCGTAGGGCGCCGCCTGCGTGAAGCGGCGCCACAACTCGGTCTCGTCCCATTCAGCGCAGACCACCTCGGCGACGATCTGCTGGGCCAGCACGTCGAGCGGCGCGCGCGGCACGTGCAGCCGGTCGAGTTCGCCGCGCGCCACGCAGTCGAGCAGGGCCGCGCATTCCACCAGCTCGTCGCGCGACAGCGGGAACAGGCGCCCCTTGGGCGTGCCGCCGACCTGGTGGCCCGAGCGCCCGACGCGTTGCAGGAAGGGCGCGATGCCGCGCGGCGAGCCGATCTGGCAGACCAGCTCGACCTCGCCGATATCGATGCCGAGTTCGAGCGAGGCGGTGGCCACCAGCAGCTTCAGCTCGCCGCGCTTGAGGCGCTGCTCGGCGTCGAAGCGCGCTTCCTTGGCGAGGCTGCCGTGATGCGCGGCGATCGCCTGCTGGCCGAGCCGGTCGCCCAGATGGCGCGCGAGCCGCTCGGCCATGCGCCGCGTGTTGACGAACACCAGGGTGGTGCGATGCGCGGCCGCCAGTTCGGCGATGCGGTCGTAGATGCGCTCCCAGACGTCGTTGGCCATCACCGGTTCGAGCGGGATCGGCGGCAGTTCGAGCGCGAGATCGCGCTCGCGGACGTGGCCCACATCGACGATCGCGCAGGCGCGCGTGTCGAGGGCTTGCGGGAGCGATGGCGCGGGCGATGCGGGCGATGTCGTCGCCGTATCGGCGGGTGCCGAGGCTGCTGCCTTGGTCCTGCGCCGCTTCGTGGCGGGCGCCTGGGGGGCTTCGGGTGGTTCCGAGGCTTTCGGCGCTTGGGGAATGGCGGGCGTGTTCCGCGCTTCGGGCGCTTCCTGCGTTCGCGCCGCGTCGGCCGCGTCGGCCGGCTCGTCACCGGCCGAGCCGTTCGCGGCGCCGGCCTCGACGCCCACCAGGAACCGCGCCACCAGCTCGATCGGCTTCTGCGTGGCCGACAGCCCGATGCGCGGCAGCGGCCGGCCCGCCAGCGCGTCGAGCCGCTCCAGCGACAAGGCGAGATGGCTGCCGCGCTTGTTGCCGGCCAGCGCGTGGATCTCGTCGACGATGGTGGTACGCACCGTCGACAGCATGCGCCGCCCCGATTCCGAGGACAGCAGCACGTACAGCGATTCGGGCGTGGTCACCAGGATGTGCGCGGCGCGTTTGCGCAGCGCGCTGCGCTCGGCCTGGGTGGTGTCGCCGGTGCGCACGGCGGTGCGGATCTCGGGCACCGGCAGGCCGAGCCGGGCGAGTTCGTGCGCGATGCCGGCCAGCGGCGCCTCGAGATTGACGCGGATGTCGTTGGACAGCGCCTTGAGCGGCGAGACATAGACCACCAGGGTCTGGTCGGGCAGGCTGCCGTCGTTGGCGAGCGCCTCGCGCACCAGTTCGTCGATCGCGCAGAGGAAGGCGGTGAGGGTCTTGCCGGAGCCGGTCGGCGCGGCCACCAGGGTCGAGCGGCCGGCCTTGATGAGCGGCCAGGCGCGTGCCTGCGCCTCGGTCGGCGCGGCGAAGCTGCGCGCGAACCAGCCGGCCACGGCCGGGTGGAAGGCATCGAGCGGGGCGGCCGGCGAGGCCGCGGGCGAGCGGGTGGCGCTATCCATCAGGCGGATCCCGGGCCGGATCGCGGCGGGCGCGGCGCCGGCGCTTTGCCGGCTCGGCGCGCCGCGGGGCGGCGAAGCGAAAACGTCAAGTTTGCCAGAGCCGCGGCCCGGTTGCCGGGGGCCGGATCGGAGCGGAGGAGAGCGAGGCGATGGCAGGCGCCGGCGAGGGCGGGGAGGGTGGTCATGGGGGTGAAGATGGGGGCCCAGCGTGGGTTCGCAAGCCTGCCGGCAATTCTCTGCGCAGCGCGGAGAAAATGCGACCGGTCCTGCCTGAGTATCTCCCCAGGGCATTTGCTGGCCGGCGCGTCGCTCCGTCCCCGAGCCGCCCCTACCGCCCCGGCTCGTAGAACAACGCGAACAATTCCGACTGCGAACTGACGCCGAGCTTCGCGTAGATATGCTTCTTGTGGGCGCGCACCGTCTCGAACGAGATGGTCAGGCGCTCGGCGATCGCGCGGGTGGAGAAGCCGCTCAGGCTGAGCCGCACCACCTCGACCTCGCGCGCCGTCAGCGGGGCATGGCCGCGCTGCTGGACCACGCGCTCGAAGTGCTCGGCATAACCCGCTTCGTCGGGCGCGGCCGGGGCAAGTCCGGCCGCCTCCGCCGGCCCCGCGTGCTGACCCGCGCCGGTAAAGCTTTCGTAAGGCAGGCGCTGGCGCATCAGCGCGATCACCCAGGGCGCCACCACCGCGAACAGCGCCAGGTCGCGCTCGCCGTAATGGCGCGTGGCGCCCAGCGAAAAGATCAGCGTGTGGCGCTCGTCGATCGCGTGGTTGAACTGCACCTCGTCGCCGATGATGTTGCGCTTGAAGTAGCGCTGGTAATAATCGGTCATCCGGAAGTTGTCCGGCGCCACCGACTCGAGCGTGACCAGGCCCGAGGCGGGCCGCTCGCAGGCCGCGATATAGAAGGGATCGAGCTGGTAGAGCGCGCCCAGGTAGTCCTGGAACATCTGGTCGACGGTGCCGTCGGGCATCGGCGATTCGGCGCACACCAGCGGCGCGCGCTCGCGCGCGAACAGCATGCCGACCCAGTTGTCGAAGGGCACGAAGCGCTGCAGCACGCGGGCCAGGCGGGTCCAGAAGTCGGGGCTGTCGAGCGCGTCGATCAGCGTGGCGACGTGGTGATGGAACGCGAGATCCCGCCAGTCGAGTTCCATGTGTCCTCCGATCGTGGTACCCCAGGTGGGGAATTCCTGGACAAAAATAACGTCCCGATAATAGCGCCACGCCGCCGCGTCGAGCGGTGGCGCAATGCGAGCGCGAGTCTATCGGCCCGCAATACTGGAGGCAAGCAGATGCAAATTGAACTCGCCCAGATCCCGGTCGTCGACGGTCACGTCGCCCCGAATCTGGCCCGTGTCACCGAGGTGATCGGCGCCCGGCGCGACGGCACCGACCTGATCGTATTCCCCGAAACCACCCTGACCGGTTTCCCCACGCGCGAGAACGTGCGCGAGCTGGCCGAGCCGCTCGCGGGCGCCTCGATCGCCGCGGTGCGCGAGGCCGCGCGCGCGGCCGGCGTGGGCGTGGCGGTCGGTTTCGCCGAGCGCGACGGCGAGCGCTTCTTCAACACCACGGTGCTGGTGGACGCGCAGGGCGAGATCGCGCTGCGCTACCGCAAGACCCATCTGTGGGCCTCGGACGTCGGCGTGTTCGAGCCGGGCGACCGTTATGCCGTCTGCGAATTCAAGGGGCTGACGGTGGGCCTGCTGATCTGCTACGACATCGAGTTCCCGGAGACGGCGCGCGCGGTGGCCTCGCTTGGAGCCGACCTGCTGATCGTCACCAACGGCAACATGGACCCGTTCGGCCCGGTGCACCGCCGCGCGATCGTGGCGCGCGCGATGGAGAACCAGATGTTCGCCGCGCTGGTGAACCGCATCGGCAGCGGCGACGACGCGCTGAGCTTCCCCGGCGAATCGGCGCTGATCTCCCCGTCGGGCGACGTGCTCAGCGAGCTGCACGGCGAGGACGCGGTGCTGTGCACCAGGCTCGATCCGGCGCTCCTGGCCGCCAGCCGCGAGCATTACAGCTACCTGCACGACGCGCGCGTGCGGCTCGAGTTGCGCGAGGATCCGGCCGGCGATGCCGAGCCGCACGCGGGACGCGGCCGCGTGATCCGCGCGCGCTGAGTTGCGCTGAACCGCGCCGGTTCGCGCTGGTGTTCCGGTTCGCGCCGGCCCGCTGCCGCATGAACCGGGCCGCCCCGCATCACCCTGGCGCAGCACGCCTCGTCCCGCCATCCGCGGGCCGGGGCACCCGGCCCGCGCCCGCGCGGCCGGCCGGCACGAACCCATCGCGCCGGGGCCGCGGCACCTGTCGTTTTCGCTTTCGCCTTCGTTTTTGCTGAACCGCAGCATCCTGCCGCCGCCGTGCCATCGTGCGGTGCGGCGCCGTGCAACCTGGTGTATCGCATCCGGACGCGACGAGCGCGTCCATCGGAGACCCGACCATGACCTCATCCTCCCCGACCTCCGCCGCCGGGCACGCGCCGCGCCTGAAGCGCACGCTCGGCCTGCCGTCGGTGCTGCTGTTCGGCCTGGCCTACATGGCGCCGCTGATCGTCTACGGCACCTACGGCGTGCTGGCCGGCGCGAGCCAGGACACCGCCGCGCTGGCCTACCTGCTGGCGCTGATCGCGATCGTGTTCACCGCGCTCAGCTACGGCAAGCTGGCGCGCCTGTTCCCGGTGGCGGGCTCGGCCTACACCTACACGCGCAAGACCTTCAACGCGCATCTCGGCTTCATGATCGGCTGGGCCACGCTGCTCGACTACTTCTTCCTGCCGATGGTGATCTGGCTGATCGGCGCGGCCTACCTGGTGGCGGCCTTCCCGTCGGTGCCGGCCTGGGTCTGGATCGTCGCCTTCATCGTGCTGACCAGCGTCCTGAACATCCTCGGCATCGAGCTGGCGAACCGCTTCAACATCGTGCTGATGATCGTGCAGCTGGTGATCGTCGCGCTGTTCGTGACGCTGTGCTGCCACTACGCGATCGCGGCGGCCGGCCCCGGCGGGCTGATGGCCGCCCAGCCCTTCTTCAATGCCCATGTGCCGCTGTCGGCCACCATGGCAGGCGCGGCGATCGCGGCCTATTCCTACCTCGGCTTCGACGCGGTCTCGACGCTGACCGAGGAGACCGTCGATCCCGAGAAGACCATCCCGCGCGCCATCGTGCTGATCGCGCTGATCGGCGGCGCGATCTTCGTGATCGCCGCCTACACGCTGCAGCTCGCGCACCCGGGCGCGGTCTTCAAGGACCCGGATTCGGCCGCCTTCGAGATCGCCAGGAAGGTCGGCGGCGACATCTTCGTGTCGGTGTTCCTGGCGGGCCTGATCCTCGCGCAGTTCGCCTCCGGCATCTCGGCGCAGGCCAGCGTCGGCCGCCTGCTCTACGCGATGGGCCGCGACGAGGTGCTGCCGCGCCGCATCTTCGGCTACATCCATCCGCGCTTCCAGACCCCGGCGCTCAATATCGCCTTCGCCGGCATCATCGGCCTGATCGCGCTGAAGCTGGACGTGGCCACCTCCACCTCCTTCATCAACTTCGGCGCCTTCCTGGCCTTCACCTCGGTGAACCTGTGCGTGATGCGCCAGTTCTTCCTGATGTCGCCGCAGCAGCGCCGCTTCGGCTGGGTCGGCGGGCTGCTGTTCCCGGCGCTCGGCGCGATCGCCGATATCTGGCTGCTGGTCAGCCTGGAGAAATCGGCCCTGGTGCTGGGCGGGATCTGGTTCGTGCTGGGCCTGGTCTACCTCGGCTGGCTCACGCGGGGCTTCCGCCAGGCGCCGCCGGAAATGGCGGTGTGAACCGGCGGCCCGGCGGTTCGTGCCGAGGCGCCGGGCCGAGTCGGTTGCCGCCGTGCCGCGCGGCAACCGGCGCGGCCTTACAATCGAGGCCGCGCGCCCGCCGCGCCGCCGTCCCGCCCCGGGGCGGCCGAATTCCGCCCCGGAGGCGCAAGTGCTTGACCTGTCGACGCTCGGTACCTTCATCGTGATCATGTTCGGCCTGTTCCTGGTGCCGGGGCCGGCCGTGCTGCTGGTGCTCTCGCGCACCGCCCAGGGCGGCCGGCGCGCCGGCGTGATGACCAGCATCGGCGTGGCGATCGGCGATTTCGTCCACACCCTTGCGGCGGCGGCCGGCCTCTCGGCGCTGCTGATGACCTCCGCGCTGGCCTTCAACGCGGTCAAGTACGTGGGCGCGGCCTACCTGTTCTACCTGGGCTGGCGCGCCTGGCGCGCGCCCGCGGCCGACACGCGGCTGCCCGAGCTGGCCGGCGTCACGCCGGGGCGGGCCTGCCTGCAGGCGATCCTCACCGAGCTGCTCAATCCCAAGACGGCGCTGTTCTTCATCGCCTTCCTGCCGCAGTTCGTCCATCCCGAGCGCGGCCATGCCTTCGCGCAGTTCATCGAGCTGGGCCTGCTGTTCGCGGTGTTCGGCGCGCTCTATACCTCGTTGCTGGTGCTCGCGCTGCGGCCGCTGCGCCATGTGCTCGGCAGGCTGCCGCTGCTGCGCCGCCTGCAGGGCAAGCTGATCGGCGGCATGCTGATCGGGCTCGGGCTCAAGGTCGCCGCGCAGAGCCGCTGAGCGCGGCCGGCGCCTCGCGGGAGCCATCAGGGCAGGGTCGGATGCGTGGGGACGGTCCTATGCAATATCAGTCCCGTCCGATATCGCTCGTGGAGCGATATGTCTACCATTCGTCGGTTTTGGCGGTGCCGGCCGGCAATGCGGCCGGCGCCTCGATGCCTGTCGAAGGAGCCCAGCCCGTGATCGAGAAATTCGAGCAGTTCAAGCAGCGGATCGCCACCATCCAGCAGCAACTCGACGACGAGAAAAGAACCGCGGCCGCCGGCGTGCTGGCCGATATCCGCGAATGCGTGCGCCTGTTCGGCCTGACGCCGCGCGATATCTTCGGCGATGCGATCGCGCCGCCGCGCCGGCAGCGCGCCCCGAAGTACTGGGATCCCGTCTCGGGCCGCACCTGGAGCGGCATCGGCCGCGAGCCGGCCTGGATCAAGGGACGGGATCGCGCGGCCTTCGCGCTCGATCGAAGCGGCGGCGAACCCGACGACGAAGCCGAGGCGGTGGTGGCGCCGGCTCGGGCCGAGCCTGACGCGGCAAAGCCGGCCGCCAAGCGCCGCGCTGCCGCGCCGGCCTCGGCCAAGCGCGCAACGCGCCAACGCTGAAGCAGGGGGCGCGGGCCGGCCCGGCCTTCGCTTCACTCCGGCCGCCTTCGTGCCAGCGCCCGCGCCGCAGCCAGCCGAAGCCCGGGCGTTCACTCCCTAGCCGTTCGCCACGGTCTTCCGCTTCGCAAGCCTTCCTCCCGTCCCATCAGCGGCCCGCTCGGCCGTCCCCACCTTCGCCCCCGTCCTTTCCGCCCATTCCCGCATCGCCTCCACCATCGGATGATGCCGGCTCGCATCCCAGGCGAGCGCGGCCGTCACCACCATCACGCGCTCCTTGAGCGGGCGCACCACCACGTTGTCCGGCGCCAGCCGGCGCATCGACGCCGGCACCAGCGCGACGCCCTGGCCGCAACTGACATAGGCCACCTGCGAAGCCACCGAGCGCACCTCGTGCAGGACACGCGGCGCGAAGCCGTGTGAACGGCACTCGGCCACCAGCCGGTCGAAATACACCGGGCTGACCTGCCGCGCCGACATCACCAGCGCCTCGTCGGCCAGCGAGCGCAGCCGCACGCGCGAGAGCGCGGCGAGCGGATGCGTCTTCGGCAGCGCCACGGCGAGCCGGTCCTCGGCCAGCGGCAGGGTGGCGATGCGCGAGGCGCCGAGCTCGCCCTCGAGCCGCACGAAGGCGAGGTCGAGCTCGCCGGATTCGAGCGCCGGCACCGCCTCGGCGCTGTCGATCTCGCGCACGAACACGCTCACCTGCGGATGCGAGCGCTTGAGCGCGGCCAGCGCGGCGGGCACCGTGTCGAGCATGGCCGAGGTGATCGCCCCCACCTGCAGGACGCCCGATTGCCCGGCCGCCACCTCGCGCACCACGCGCTCGAGCCGTTCCACCTGGTCGGCGAACTGCCTCACGGCCGGCAGGATCGCCGCGCCGGCGGGGCTCAGCTGCGTGCCGCGCCGCGAGCGTTCGAACAACTGCAGCTTCAGCGACTGCTCCAGCACCTTGATCTGCTCGGTCAGCGGCGGCTGGGACATGTTCAGGCGCGCCGCGGCCCGGCCGAAATGTTTCTCCTCGGCCACGGCGAGAAACATCCAGAGCTGGCGGATCAGGCGGAAATCGAGGCTCGGGTTCATCGGGCGGTTCCTGGCGGTGACGAGAAGGGAAGAAGGGGCGCGAAGGCTTCGCCGATTATCGCGCCGGGGCAGGGCAGGCGAGCCGCCCGCGCTGATCCGGAAATCGTATCAGGCAGATACGAAACCGCGATTGGTCATATCAGCGGCGATCCGCGAGGATGTGGTCACTTTCCAGGGAACCGCCGCCATGTCCGCCGCCAGCCTGCTCGACCGTCTTGCCTCGCTCGACACCAATACCGTTTCCGATGCGCTCGATTTCCTCGGCCTGCCGGGCGCCACCTACGGCCTGCGCCCGCTGTGGGACTGCCCGAAGATCGTCGGCCGCGCCAGCACGGTGCAACTCGGCCCGAAGACCGACGCGGCGCCGGGCCTGCACCTGATCACGCCGGTGGTCGAGGCGATCGACAGCGACGAGCGCATCCTGGTGATCGCGGGCGGCCTGGAGGGCATCTCCTGCTGGGGCGACATCCTCGCCAATGCCGCCAGCATGAAGCGCGTGCGCGGTTCGATCATCGACGGCGCGAGCCGCGACATCGAGGGCAGCGAGGCGATCGGCTATCCCGTCTACGGCCGCGGCGTGACCATGATCAGCGCGCGCAACCGCGTGGTGCAGCTCGACGCGGGCAAGCCGGTGAAGATGGCCGGCGTCACCGTCGAGCAGGACGACTACGTGATCGCCGACCGCTGCGGCAGCGTGTTCGTGCCGGCCGCGCACATCGAGGCGGTGCTGTCGCTGGGCGAGCGCATCGTGCGGCGCCAGGACGGCATGGTCGCCGCGGTGCGCGCCGGCCGCTCGGTGGCCGAGGTGATGCACGACCAGCAATTCGAGGCGATCCGCGCGTCCTGAGCCGCCTTTTCATTCGAGGAGAGATCGATGACGAATCCGCAACGCGCCAGGGGCGCCTGCCCCGAGGATCGTGAACTGGTGGCCTGCTTCGCCGGGCTCGACACGCCCGGCGTGTCCGACGCGCTGGACAAGCTCGGCATCCACGGCCAGGCGCTGGGCATCGCGCCGCTGGCCGACTACGCGCAGGCCGTGGTGGGCCCGGCCTTCACCGTCAAGTACGTGCCGGCGACGCAGCCGGCCGGGACCGTCGGCGATTTCATCGACGAGGTGGCCGAGGGCGACATCGTGGTGATCGACAACGACGGCCGCCTCGACTGCACCGTCTGGGGGGACATCATGACCCAGTACGCGGGCCTGCGCGGCATCGCGGCCACGGTGATCGACGGCGTGTGCCGCGACGTCAACCGCGCGCTGGCCGACGGCTACCCGCTGTTCACGGCGGGCCGCTTCATGCGCACCGGCAAGGATCGCGTGCAGGTCGAGTCGGTCAACGCGACGGTGGCGATCGGCAGCGTGCGCGTCGCCTCGCGCGACATCGTGGTGGCCGACGCCAACGGCGTGGTGATCGTGCCGCGCCAGCGGGCCCGCGAAGTGGCGCAGACGGCGCGCGGCATCGAACACGTCGAGGCGGCGATCCGCGCGCGCATCGTCGCCGGCGCGAGCCTGCGCGAAGCGCGCGAGGCGCTGGCTTATCACACCCTGCAACGGACTACCCGATGACGATTCCCTCCTATCAAGACGCGCAGCTCGAACAGGCGCGCCGGCTCGGCACCTCCACCCTGCACGAGGCCTCGGGCCTGGCGGCGAGCTCGGTCGATCCGGCGATCCGCACCGTCTGGGCCGGCGCCTCGCTGGCCGGCGCCGCCTACCCGGTGGCCTGCGCGCCCGGCGACAACCTCGCGATCCACGTGGCGATGGAGCAGGCGCCGCGCGGCAGCGTGCTGGTGGTGTCGGCCGGCGGGTTCGTGGCCGGCTACTGGGGCGAGGTGCTGGCGGCGGCGGCCGAGGCGGCCGGCGTGGCGGGGCTGGTGATCGACGGCGGCGTGCGCGATATCGCGGCGCTGCGCGCGCGCCGCTTCCCGGCCTTCGCGCGCGGCATCTCGGTGCGCGGCACGCTGAAGGCCAGCGTGCCCTCGGTGGGCCGGCCGATCAGCCTGGCGGGCACGCCGGTGGCCGCCGGCGACCTGGTGGTGGCCGACGACGACGGCGTGGTGGTGATCCCGGCCGAGCGCGCGCAGGCGGTGCTCGCCGAAGGGCAGGCGAGGGCCGACAAGGAGGCGCGCATGATGGCCGCGCTGGCGCGAGGCGAAACCACCCTGGACCTGCTCGGCCTGTCGCAATGGAGGGCCGCGCGATGAAGCCGGAACCGATGCGCCACGACCGCCTCAATCGTCATCTCGCCCAGGCCCGGCCTTCCGCGACCTATCGCGTGATGGACCGCGTCGCGGCACGGCGCGCCAGCGGCGCGTCGATCGTCTCGCTCTGCGCCGGCGAGCCCGATTTCGATACGCCGGCCCATGTGCGCGAGGCGGCGATCGAGGCGATCCGCGCCGGCCACACGCGCTACACGCAGGTGGCGGGCCTGCGCGCGCTGCGCGAGGCGATCGCCGCGAAGTTCGCGCGCGAGAACGGGCTCGACACGCACTGGCGCCAGACCCTGGTCGGCAACGGCGGCAAGCAGGTGATCCACAACGCGCTGGCCGCCACGCTGAACGAAGGCGACGAGGTGATCGTGCCCGCGCCCTACTGGGTCAGCTATCCGGAGATGGTGCAGCTGTGCGGCGGCCGGCCGGTGATCGTGCCTTGCGGGGCCGAACAGGGCTACAAGCTGACGCCGGCCGCGCTGCATGCCGCCATCACGCCGCGCACGCGCTGGCTGATCCTGAATTCGCCGTCGAACCCGACCGGCGCCGTCTATCGGCGCGAGGAACTGGAGGCGCTGGCCGACGTGCTGCTCGCGCATCCGCAGGTGCTGGTGCTGTCCGACGACATCTACGAGCACCTGATCTTCGACGGTGTCGAATTCGCGACGCTGGCCGCGCTCGCGCCGCGCCTGCGCGAGCGCGTGCTGACCATGAACGGCGTGTCCAAGGCCTATGCGATGACGGGCTGGCGGATCGGCTTCTGCACCGGGCCGGCCTGGCTGATCGAGGCGATGGAGACGCTGCAGGGGCAGCAGACCTCGGGTGCCTGCTCGATCTCGCAGCACGCGGCGCTGGCGGCGCTCAGTGGCCCGCAGGACTTCATCGCGCAAACGCGCGGCGTGTTCCAGCGGCGGCGCGATCTGGTGGTGGCGCGGCTCGACGCGGCGCCGGGGCTCGCCTGCGCGCGGCCGCAAGGGGCGTTCTACGCCTTCGCGTCCTGCGCCGGGCTGATCGGCAGGACCACGCCGCGCGGCACGCGGCTCGACAGCGACGAGGCGGTGGTCGACGCGCTGCTCGACGAAGCGGGCATCGCGACCGTGCACGGCAGCGCCTTCGGCCTGGGGCCGGCGATCCGGATCGCCTACGCGCTCGACGACGCCTCGCTCGCGCGGGCCTGCGAGGCGATCGCCGGATTCTGCGCTTCGCTGTCGGACTGAGCCGCCACATCCAGGCAGGCATGCAAGGAGGAGATTCGATGCAACAGCAGACATTCCAATCGTCGCGATGGGCCTTCGAGATCGACGGCACCGCGCTCGAGATCGCCGCGCTCCATCGCGACGGGCAACGGGAGCCGATCCTGTTCCTGCACGGCTTCGGTTCGACCAAGGAGGACTACGCGGATCTCGTGCTGGATCGCGCCTTCGATGGGCAGCCGTTCCTCGCCTACGACGCGCCGGGTTGCGGCGAGACCTTATGCGCCGACCTGGGCAAGCCCTCGATCCCGTTCCTGGTCGAGACGGCGCTGGCGATGCTCGATCGCGCCGGGTTCGCGCGCTTCCACCTGGTCGGGCATTCGATGGGCGGCCTGACCGCGCTGATGCTGGCCGATCGCTGCCCCGGGCGCGTGATCAGCTTCGTCGACATCGAGGGCAATATCGCGCCGGAGGATTGCTTCCTGAGCCGGCAGATCGTCGAGCATCCGCGTGCCGACGCGCGGCAATTCTTCGACGATTTCATCGAGCGCGCGCGCCATGCGCCGGCCTACGCCAGCGCGCTCTATGCGGCCAGCCTGCGCCACAAGGTGCGGGCCGAGGCGGTGCCGGGCATCTTCCGCTCGATGGTCGAGCTGTCGGATCATGGCGGGCTGATGGCGCGCTTCCTGGGCCTGCCATGCCCGACCATGTTCATGTACGGCGAGCAGAACGCCTCGCTGTCCTACCTGGGCGCGATCGAGGCACGCGGCGTGACGCTGGCCGAGATTCCGCGTTGCGGCCATTTCCCGATGTATTCGAATCCGGCCGCGATGTGGCAGCGGATCGCCGCGTTCCAGCGGCAGGCGGTGGTAGGGGAGCAGT
Source organism: Burkholderia sp. Ax-1720 (assembly GCF_011753035.1). Classification (NCBI taxonomy): domain Bacteria; kingdom Pseudomonadati; phylum Pseudomonadota; class Betaproteobacteria; order Burkholderiales; family Burkholderiaceae; genus Burkholderia; species Burkholderia sp. Ax-1720. The sequence goes on from NZ_VWWK01000030.1 coordinate 12,642, forward strand.
GAGGTAGGGGGCGCATGCAGGTCGACATGATCGATGCGAATCGGCCATGTCGGGCTTGTCGTTGCGGCGCTGATCCTCGCGCGATGCGAGGCCGGCATCGGCAATGTCCGGCACGGCGCTCGCCGCCGGCAGCCTCGCCGTCGCCGAGCCCCTCGGCCTCAGGCCATCCTCAACCAATGCAGCCAGTGCTCGAGCAGCGCATCGCGCTGCCAGGCCGCCTGCGCGACCCACAGCGCGCCGATCCAGGCCGCCGCGACGACGATCAGGTCGCAGCGCCCGCTCTTCCACCAGTTCAGCGAATGCCGCTGCAGGATCCACGGCACGCCGAGCGGATTCGGCCAATCCGCCAGCAGATGCATGAGCCCGCCGCAGGCGAAGCCGAACAGCGGCGGCGCCCAGGGATGCAGCGCGCTCAGCGAGCGATCGGCGAACCACAGCAGGGCGATCCATCCCAGGCCCCAGTGCGTGGCGGTGCGATGCTTGATCCACAGCCGCCGCTTGCGCGACCACCATGCCACCTCCAGCCAGTCGGGCGCCGTGCCGCCGGCCACGCCCGCCGCGAACGCGGCCAGGCTGCCGACGTGCCAGGGCCCGGCGGCGCCCGCCTGCCAGACGAGCGCGGCGGCGATCAGGCCGGCGGCCCAGCCGGTGGCGTGATGGGCATTGTGTGAGGCCATGCGGGAGGCGATCGCGAGGTTGCGCTGCAAAAATTCTGGGGCGCCATCATCTCAGATCGACACGCGATATGGAGCATCTGCGACGGAATATTTCTCTGCGCGCAGCAATTGCATCTAACGGCTCGGAACCCGCGCGGGGCCTGGTTCGAGCATCGAAAGTTGCATTGCACCATCGGCCGGCGGCGCATTTTTTTCGCGTGTCGGAACATGCTATAAGCGGCGGGACGGCCTTACTTTTCAGCCCGCCAGGGCAACCTCGTGAGGGATGCGCAATGATCGTTTCGTTCCATCGTGTCAGGATTTCCGTACTCGCGGCCTGTGTCGGCGTCGCGGTTGCCGGCTTCGTTCCCAATGCGCCCGCGCTCGCCAAGTCTTCGTTGCACGCGCAACTAACTGGCTCGGCGGTGGCGGTCGCCGACAAGTACAGCGCCGATGCGGCCGAGAAGATCTTCAAGCAGGGCGGCAATGCGGTGGACGCGGCGGTGGCGATCGCGTTCACGCTGGCCGTGACCTATCCGGAAGCCGGCAACATCGGCGGCGGCGGCTTCATGACGCTCTATGTCGACGGCAAGCCCTACTTCCTGGACTATCGCGAGCGCGCGCCGCTGGCCGCCACCAAGGACATGTACCTGGACCGCGATGGCAACGTGATCAAGGGCATGAGCCTCTACGGGCCGCGCGCGGTGGGCGTGCCCGGCACGGTGGCCGGCATGTGGGAGGCGCAGAAGCGCTTCGGCAAGCTGAAGTGGCAGCAGGTGCTGGCGCCGGCCATCCACTACGCGAAGGACGGCTTCGTGGTGGACGAGCAACTGGCCCAGCGCGGCGTCGACGCGTCCAAGGAGTTCGACGGCAAGACCAACTTCGACAAGTTCTTCGCCGGCATGAAGGCCGGCACCAACTTCAAGCAGCCCGACCTGGCCGTGGTGCTGCAGCGGATCGCCTCGCAGGGCGCCAAGGGTTTCTATGAAGGGCCGACCGCCGAGAAGATCGCCGCGGCGATGCAGCCCGGCAACGGCCTGATCACCACCGAGGACCTGGCGCAGTACAAGGCCGTCTGGCGGCAGCCGGTGGAGGCCAGCTGGAACGGCTATCGCGTGATCACGGCGCCGCCGCCGAGCTCGGGCGGGGTGGGCCTGGTGCAGTTGCTGAAGATGAAGGAGGATCGCGCGGCCGACTTCAAGGGCGTGCCGCTGAACTCGGCGCAGTACGTGCACCTGGTGGCCGAGATCGAGAAGCGCGTGTTCGCCGATCGCGCCCAGTACCTCGGCGATCCGGATTTCTACAAGGTGCCGGTCGCGCAACTGACCGACGACGCCTATCTCGCCAAGCGCGCGGCCGAGGTCAACCCCGACACGCCGTCCGACACCAAGAGCGTGCAGCCGGGGCTCGGCACCTCGATGCCGGAGAAGGCGGAAACCACGCACTTCTCGGTGATCGACAAGTGGGGCAACGCGGTGTCGAACACCTACACCATCAATGGCTATTTCGGCTCCGGCGTGGTGGCCGAGGGCACCGGCATCGTGCTCAACGACGAGATGGACGACTTCTCGGCCAAGCCCGGCGTGGCCAACATGTTCGGCGTGGTGGGCAGCGACGCGAACGCGATCGAGCCGAAGAAGCGGCCGCTGTCGTCGATGTCGCCGACCATCCTCACCAAGGACGGCAAGGTCTCGCTGGTGATCGGCACGCCGGGCGGCTCGCGCATCTTCACCTCGATCTTCCAGGTGATCACCAACGTCTACGACTTCGGCATGCCGCTCAAGGAGGCGGTCGGCGCGTTCCGCTTCCATCACCAGCTGCTGCCGCCGAACACGATCTTCTGGGAGCCGTATCACCCGATCACCGGCGAGCTGGCCCAGCAGATCGAGGCCAAGGGCTACACGCTGAAGGGGCAGGATTTCAGCGGCGACATCCAGGTGATCCGGGTCGACGGCAAGTCGCCCGAGGCGGCCGCCGATCCGCGCGGGCGCGGCGTCACGCGCGTGATCCGCTAAGGTCGCGCAAGCCCGCGAAGGCCCGCGCAAGCGCGAAGCCGCCCGGCGCGTCGGGCGGGGTGCCGGGCGGGGTAGCGGCGGGCCGATCCCGCCGCCCCGTTCGCGTTGGCGGTGTTCAGTGCAGCGGGCTGGCGGCCGGCGCCGTCAGCCATTCGGCGCGCAGCCGCCCCAGCGTGCCGTGCACGCGCCGCAGCTCGGCCACCAGTTGCGGCGAGGCCGGCGTGATCGGCATGCGCACCTCGGCCGTCATGTCGTGCGAGAAGGCCAGCATGGCCTTGATCGCGGCCGGGTTCGGCGCCGAGAACAGCAGGCGGATCGCCGGCTGCATCGCATCGAACAGCGTCTGCGCCTCGGTCACGCGGCCGACCTCGTACAGGCGCTGCACTTCCACGAACAGGTCCGCGCCGACATGCGCGCTGGCCAGCACGCCGCCCGAGCCGCCCGCGGCCAGGCAGTCGAGAAACGCGCCGTCGGTGCCGCACAGCACTTCCAGCGGCAGGCTGTCGAGCGCATCGAAATGCGCGGGCACGCATTCCTTGATCCCGACGATGTTCAGGTGACGCGTGAGCTGGCGCACCGTCGACGGCTCGATCGTCACGCCGGTGCGATGCGGCACGTCGTAGAGCATCACCGGCCGTCGCGTATGCAGCGCGACCTGGCCGAAGTGCCAGAGCACGCCGGCCTGGTTCGGGCACAGATAGGCCGGCGGCGAGACCAGGTAGCCGGCCACCTCCCATTGTTCGAGACGATCGATCTCCGCGAGGAAGGCGCGCGTGTCGAAGCCGCCCACGCCGACGAACACCGGCAGCCGGCCGGCCGCCACTTCGAGGATCGCCTGCAGCGCCGCGGCGCGCTCGACCTCGCTCAGCAGCGCCGCCTCGGCCGTGGTGCCGAGCGCGACGAAGCCGGCGATGCCGCTGTCGAGATAGGAGGCGGCCAGCGCGCGCAGCGCGTCGAGATCGACGCGGCCGGCGCGCAGCGGCGTGACCAGCGGGACCCAGATGCCTTTGAGCATGTCAGTGCTCCCCGCGGATCGACGCAGCGGCGGGCGCGGCCGGCAGCGAGCGCGTGATGGTGCCGATGGTCGCTTCGTCGAGGGTCGCCATCAGCAGGTCGAGCAGCGCGCGCATGTCGTCGGGCGCGGTGACCAGGCTCAGGTGGATCGCGCTGCGCGTGGGCCGGGCCTCGACCAGGTGGCTGGCCAGCGGCGAGCGCATCAGCGTGGCGAGCTGCGCGTCGCGGTCGTGCCGCGTGAGGGCGATCCGCACCACGGCCTGGGCCGGCCGGGGCACGCGGATCGAGGGGGAAGGGGAGCGTTGCAGCGAGGGCGAGACAGCCTGGATATGGCGCATGCGATGGTCGTTGACCCGGAACGGGTAGGAAGGACGACATCAGCGTAGCGGGCCGCGCGTAAATCCCGCGTAAAAAGTGCGGGCGGATCCGTAAACCGCGCGCCGCGCGCCGCGTGTGGTTCAGGCCTGCCAGCCGTTCGCCACGCACTGCTCGACCACCTCGACGAACACGCGCTTGAGGACGCTGCCGTCGTCGAGCCAGATCAGGCCGAGCGGGGCGCGATAGCTGGGCAGCGCGAGCGGCAGCGCCACCACGTTGTGCGGCACGGCGGCGGCGGCCTCGGCCGGGATCAGGCCGATGCCGAGGCCGGCGGCCACCAGCGCCAGCATGGTGGTGTATTCGCCGAGCTCGCGCGCGATGTCGAGCGTGACCTGCTGCGCACCGAGCGCGACCAGCAGCGCGTCGAAGAAGCCGGGCGCGTAGCGGCGCGCCAGCACGAAGGCGGGCTGGCCGCGCAGCGCGGCCGGCTCGATGCGGCGCCGGCGCGCGAACGGATGCGAGGCCGGCACCGCCACCACGAAGGATTCCTCCATCACCACCCGCGAGCTCAGCCCGCTGGCCGCGATCGGCAGGCGCGCCAGGCCGAAGTCTAGCGTGCCGCCGTGCAGCGCCGCGATCTGGTCGGGGGTGGGCATGTCCTTCAGCTCCAGCGCGATGCGCGGGTAGCGCGCGTGCATGGTGCGGATCAGCGTCGGCAGCAGTTGCGGCAGCACCGAGGAGACGAAACCGAGCCGCAGCGTGCCGATCTCGCCCTGCGCCGAGAGCCGCGCCACCTGCGCGGCGCGCGCGGCCTGCTCGAGCGTGGCGCGCGCCTCGGGCAGGAACAGGCGGCCCGCCTCGGTCAGCGCGACCTTGTGGCGGTCGCGGTCGAACAGGCGCACGCCGAGGCCGGTCTCGAGCGTCTTGATCTGCATGCTCAGGGCCGGCTGCACGATGCACAGCCGCTCGGCGGCGCGGCCGAAATGCAGTTCGTCGGCGAGCGCGACGAAGGCACCGAGGTGTTTCAGTTCCATGGCGGACGGCTCCCGTGCGGCGCATCGGCCGCTGTCATCAGCGTGGATGATAACAATGGACGGGCAGCGGCGAAGCCTGGATCAGGCGGGAATCGCGGAGGGCACGGTCATGCCTCGATGAACGGCCCGGGCAGCGGCGGGTTGGTCATCGGCCGGCATGATCACGATGGGGTGCCGTCGCGCGGCCGGCTTCAGTGCCTCGCGCGCTCGTCGCTGGCGAAGATCTCCACCAGGAAGTCGATCAGCACGCGCACGCGCATCGGCACGCGCCGGCCGGCGGCATGCACGAGGTGGATCGGCAGGGGTTCCGGTTGCAGCCTGGGCAGCAGCACCTGCACGCGGCCGGCGCGGATCTCGTCCTCCAGCAGCCACAGCGGCGCCTGCGAGATGCCGAGCCCGTTCACCACGGCCGCGCGCACGTGTTCCGCGTCGCCGGTCAGCAGCGAGCCGCGCGGCCGGTAGGACAACGCCTCGCGCCCGACCCGCAAGGCCCAGGGATAAGGCTCGCGCTCGCGCGAGAACACGATGCAGCGATGCGCGTCGAGATCGTCGAGGCGCGCGGGCGTGCCGTGCGCGGCGAGGTAGTCGCGGCTGGCGGCGAGCACCAGCGCGGTCTCGCCGAGCCGGCGGGCGATCAGCGAGGAATCCACCAGCTTGCCGTGGCGGATCGCCAGGTCGATGCCCTGGCCGACCAGGTCCACGTTGCGCTCCGATACCGACAGCTCGACCGAAACCTCCGGATGGCGCGCGAAGAACTCGGGCAGGCGCGGCGTGATCCAGAGCCGGCCGTGGCCCGGCGCGGTATTGAGCCGGACCAGCCCGCGCGGCGACTGCTGGCGCTCGCCGACCGAGGATTCCACCGCATCGAAATCCTCCACCAGTTGCCGCGCCGATTCGTAGAAGGCCTGGCCGGCATCGGTGACGGCGATGCGGCGCGAGGTGCGCAGCAGCAATTGCGCGCCCAGGTGGCGTTCGAGCGCCGCGATCTGCTTGCTGACGGCCGGCTGGCCGATGCCTTCCTCGCGCCCGACGGCGGAGAAACTGCCGCGTTCGACGAGGCGGACGAACAGGCGTATCGCATCGAGACGGTCCATGGGGGCGGTGATCCATTCCAGAGTGGAATCGATGATATGTCGCCAGGCGACGTTTTCGCAATCGATGAAAAGGCCCAGGCTACGGGTTCGTCGTGCCGGCCAAGGCACGCGTCACCCACCAGGAACAGGAGCGGCATCGATGAAGGCGATTTGCGTGACCCCCGAGCGGACCCTGGAAGTCCGCGACATCCCCAGCCCGGCCGAGGCGGCGCCGGGCCATGTGCTGGTCGAGATGGACGCCTCGGCGATCAACCACGGCGACAAGACCTTCCTGCGCCAGCCGGGCGCCGCGGGCGCCGGGCTGGTGCCGGTCGGCCAGGGCGTGTGGGGCGCGTCGGGCGCGGGCACGGTGCGCGCGATCGGCGCCGGCGTGCCGGCCGGCTACCTGGGCCGGCAGGTGGCGATCTACCGTTCGCTGACGCGCAGCGCCGAGACCATCGGGCTCTGGAGCGAGCAGGCGCAGGTGCCCTGGACGAGCTGCCTGATCCTGCCGGAGACGGTGCGCGCGCGCGATTACTGCGGCTCGCTGGTGAACGTGATGACGGCCCACGCCTTCCTGGAGGAGATCGTCGCGGCGGGCCATCGCGGCGTGATCGTCACGGCCGGCAATTCGGCCACCGGACGCGCGCTCGGCGCGCTGGCGCGGGCCCGCAAGCTGCCGGCGATCCTGCTGGTGCGCCATGCCGAGGCGGCCGAGGCGCTGCGCCGCGAAGGCGAGCCGCATGTGATCGCGACCGGGGAGGGCTGGGTCGACAGGCTCGCGCCGCTGGCCGAAACGCTCGGCGCCACGGCCGTGTTCGACGGCGTCGGCGGCGCGCCGGCGAGCGCGCTCGTGCCGGCCCTGCCGATGCATTCGACGCTCTACGCCTACGGCTTCCTCGATCGCGCGGCGCCGTTCTCGATCCCGACCTCGCTGCTGATGATGAAGGACCTCATCCTCCGCCGCTTCAGCAATTTCGAGAGCGCCACGGTGCGCGAGCCGGAACGGCTGGCGGCGGCCTTGCGCGCGCTGGAGGCGGTGATCGGCGATCCGGTGTTCCGCACGCGGCTCGGCGAGGCTTTCGCCTACGAGCACATCGAGCAGGCGATGGCGCTGGAGGCGCCCGAGGGCCGCAAGGCGATCCTGCTGGCCAGCGCCTGAGCTTGGCGAACTCGCGAGGCGGTGTGGTGCTTGCCGATGGACAGGGCGGCCCGCCCATGTTGTCATGTGGGCCTCCCGTCCATTGGAGCCCCCACGATGTCACGCCCTGATTTCATCAAGCACTGGACCGAACTCGAAGGCGCCGACGACAAGCACTACCCCGGCGACAGCGAACTGATGGGAATCGGCGCGCCGCTGGCCAGCAAGCTGGGCCTGGAGCGCGTCGGCATTCATCATGTGCGCCTGCTGCCGGGGCGGCGCACTTCCTACCCGCATGCGGAAAGCACCGAGGAGGAGTTCGTCTACGTGCTGGAAGGCACGCCCGATGCGTGGATCGACGGCCATCTGCATCGGCTCGAACCCGGCGATGCGGTCGCCTTCCCGGCCGGCACCGGCATCTGCCACAGCTTCCTCAACAACACGGCCGAGGAGGTGCGCCTGATGGTGATCGGCGAGCCCGCCAAGGACGACAACCGGATCCGCTACCCGCTCAACGAGGCGCACCAGGCCAGGCGCCCCGACGGCTGGACCGACTGGCCGACGCGCGAACTCGGCCCGCACGACGGCAAGGCGCGCGTCGAACCGGAGTGAGGCGGGGGGCCGGCCGACGCCGCCTTCCCGCAAGGGCCGATCGGGCGCCCGGCCACGCTATCATTGGCGCCCCGTTTCCAGAGTCAAGCCGTATCGTGCCAGCCATCCCGTCCTTCCTGCCTCGTCTGCTGGCCGTCTGCGCCTGCGTCTGCCTGCCGGCCCTGGCGCATGCCGCCGCGCAGGATTCGGCCGCGTCGTCCGAGCCGGCGGCATCTCCTGCGTCCCCTGCCGCCCGTCCCGCCGCCGCGCAGCCCTTCGTCGGCGACGACGCGCTGGCGGTGCGCGATGCGCTCGCCAAGGCGAAGCTCGATACCGGCAAACCCTCGCTGAAGGAACACGCCCGCGAATGGCTGCACGCCGTGGCCAGGCAGCCGACCGACGAACCGGCGCTCAAGCCGGTCGGGCTCGATCGCACGCTGCGCTTCGTGATCCCGGTGAGCTACGGCATCCTCTATCGCGCGAAGCGGCACCAGCTGAGCGTCGATCTCGATCTGTCCAGCGAGGCGACGCCCGACACGATCCTGCTCAGGAAGGACATCACCGGGCCGCGCGGACGGCGGCTGGTGGTGGCCGCCGAGGCCAAGGCCAAGGGCTATATCCAGCACATCGACATCATCGAGATGGATCCCGGCAAGGCCAGGCAGACGGCGGTGCGCGCCCAGCTGAGCGTCGCGCCGTCCGACTTCGCCGCCGCCAGCGACGATGGCGGTTTCGCGATCGTGCTGCTGGCCGAGTTGGCGCCGCCTTACCTGAGCGAGCGCAGCGAACACAGCGACCCGAGCAACGAGGAGCCGACCGACATCACCACCCGCACCTCGACGCTGCATGCGCAGGTGCAGGCGGTGTGGCTGGTCAATACGAAGACGGGCGCGGTGCTGACCCGCAAGCTGCGGCTGTCCAGCTCGAAGTAAGGCGGCCGGGCGGCGGCGCTCAGGGGCGGCTTCGATCCTCGCCCTCGGCGGCAGCCTGCCGGGGCGCTTTCCTAGCTGCCGTGCCGGGCGCCGTCGCGGCGCCTTCCGGCGCCTGCGCGCGCGTATCGAAACGCTCGCGCGCCTCGGCGATCTCGGGCTGGTGCGTCTTGGCCCAGGCCACCAGCGGCCCCACCACCTGCGCCAGCGAGATGCCCAGCGGCGTGATCGCGTAGTCCACGCGCGGCGGGATGGTGGGATAGGCGGTGCGCGTCAGCACGCCGTTACGCTCCAGGCCGCGCAGCGTCTCGGTCAGCATGCGCTGGCTGATGCCGTCCACCGCGCGCCGCAGCTCGGAGAAGCGCATCGGGCTGTGCGCCACCACCTTCAGCATGACCAGCACCGACCACTTGTCGCCGACCTGGTCGAGCACGCCGCGTACCGGGCATGTCGTGTCTTCGCTTGCTCGCATGATGCTTACCTTTTTGTGCCTGAGGCGGGGAAAAGTGCCGTCTTCCGGCGCCAGGCAATCTAACACATACTGCCGTTTGGTTACGAAAAGGAACTAACTTCCTATTCTGGAGCGACTGAACATGAAGGCAGTGATCCTGAAGCAGTACGGCGGCGCCGAGCAACTCGAGCTTCGCGATATCGCCAGGCCCGAGCCGGGCCCCGGCCAACTGCGGATGCGCGTGGTGGCCGCCACGCTGAATCCCGGCAACGTCAAGCGCGGGGCCGGCGCCCTGCGCGGGCTGGTGCCGGAACTCGAGTTTCCGTGGGTGCCGGGCGCCGATTTCTCGGGCGTGGTGGATGCGCTGGGCGCCGGCGTCGAGGGTTTCGCGCCCGGCGACGAGGTGTTCGGCTACGGCGGCGCGGGCGGCGCCTTCGCCGAATTCCTGGTGTCCGAGGTCGATGCGCTGGCGCACAAGCCGCGCACGCTCGACCACGCCGGGGCGGCCTCGCTGGCGGTGGTCGCGCAGACCGCCGTGCAGGCCTTCGAGCTGGGCGGACTGCAAGCCGGGCAGAGCCTGCTGATCCTCGGCGCGGGCGGCGCGGTGGGCAATGCGGCGCTGCAACTGGCGCGGCATCGCGGCGTGCGCGTGATCGCCGTGTGCCGGGCGCGCAGCGCGGCGCGGCTGGTCGAGCTGGGCGCCGAACAGGTGTTCGACGACGCGGCCACGCCGCTGGAGACGGTGGTGCAGGGCGTCGACATGGTGCTCGACGGGCTGGGCGGCGAGACGGCGCGGCGCGCGCTGTCGGTGCTCAAGCCGGGTGGTGTGCTGGTCGCGCTGAACGGGCCGCCGGCCGAGGACGAAGCCGAGCGGCTCGGGGTGCGCGCGCTGTTCCTGCGCACCCAGAACCGCGGCAACGGGCTGGCACGGCTCGCCGCCGAGATCGACGCGGTGCCGGTCCGGCCGTTCCTCGCGCGCAGTTACGCGCTCGCCGAGACGGCGCAGGCCTGGCGCGACTTCGAGGCGGGCGGGATCGAGGGCAAGCTGGTGATCCGGGTCGGCGAGGCCTGAGGGCGCCGCGGCGCGCTTCGGGCCTGCCTTGCCGTCGCTTCAGATCACCTCGTCGCGCAGCCAGTTCACGATCTCCTCGAACACCGGCGCCCAGTTGCCGGTCTCGCGCTGGCGCAGCACCGTCACGCCCGGCAGCCAGGGCGTATCGCGCCCGCGGTGGCCCCAGCGCCAGTCGCCGGCCTGGTTGAGCGGCACGCAGGTGCGCGCGCCCAGCAGCGCGGCCAGGTTGGCGACCGCCGAATCGACGGCGATCACCGCGTCGAGTTCCTGGATGCAGGCGGCGGTATCGGCGAAATCCTCGATATCGGGCGCGTAGTGGCGCATGCCGCGCGGCAGCCCGCCGGCCAGCGCCTCGCCGCTCGGGTGGTGCAGGCTGACGAATTGAATGCGCTCGGCCAGCGCGGGATGCGCCACCAGCCGCTCGATCTCGACGCGCGGCAGGCTGCGCAGGCCGGCCCAGCAGCGTATCGTGCTGCCCAACTCGGGCCGGTGGCGATGCGCGCAGTCGTAGCAGAGGCCGACCAGCTTGCGGCCCGGCGCGGCGGCGCGCATCCGCCGGGCCCACAGCGCGGCGTCGCGCGCTCGCTCGGGCGGCACGCGCAGATAGGGCTCGAAGCGGCCGCGCGGCTGCGCTCGGGCCGCGTCGAGCAGGGGCAGGTGCAGCAGGGTGGCATGCAGGTCGGGAGCGAAGACCTCGAACTCGCGGCGCAGCGCCTCGTCCTCGGGCCAGGGTTCGGCCTGCGCCAGCGGGCGCGGCGCGTCGATCACGCGGCACTCGGGCAGCGAGGCGCGCAGCAGCGGCAGCAGCGGCTTGTCGCAACTGATCATCAGGCGCGCGCCGGCATGCAGCCAGTCGCGCGCGGCCGCCAGCATCAGCAGCTGATCGCCGAAACCGAGCTGGTGGGTGACCAGCACGCGCCGGCCCGAGGGATCGCCGCCGTTCCAGGTCGGCAGGCTCGCGGGGCGGTAGCTGCCGCTCGAATTCGGATCATCGTTGCGATGGAGCCAGTTGGCGAAACCTTGCGGCTTGCCCTGCCTGAGCTGCGCGTCGCCCAGGCGATGGGCGGCCAGGCTGGCGATGGCGGCGTCGCCGGCGGCGAGGGCCTGCCGCCGCGCCTCGTCGAGCCGCGCCGCGCCGGCCTCGGGATCGCCCGCCATGCTCAGTTCGTAGCCGAGCCAGCTCTCGAAATCGCGGCGGCGCGAACGCAGGCCGTCCTGGTGGCGGCGCAGCATCTCGGCGGCTTCGCGGTGCAGGCCGCCCAGCGAGAGCGCCAGCGCGCGCATCTCCACGAAGTCGAGCGCGAGCGGGTCGATCAGCAGGGCGCGGTCGGCCCAGGGCAGCAGTTCGTCCTCGCGCTGCTGGGCGACCAGGCGCTCGCAGATCTCGCGCAGGAAGGGCGGGATGGCCGGCGCCGCCGGCTTGGCGAGCGGCACGCGGAAGGGTTCGGCGGATGACTTGCTCGGCACGGTGCGCATCATGGGCAGGTGCGGCTCTCTCGGGTTCCGGGGCGGTTTTCTGTTCTGCTCGGGGCCGGCGTGGCCCGATGTGGAATCGGGCCGGATACATTCTCCAGTGTAGAGAATCCCGCGTCGATCGGCGAGAGGCGGGCCCGCAGGCGGCCAAAATCCCGCGATCGGCGCCCGGGCTGCCGGTGCATCGGCCCTTGCCGGGCGGGTTCCCCTGCGTCTCCACGCCATCCCGGCCGTCAGTCCGAATTAATGCATCTGACACGCAGCACTGCGATAATCGGCGCACGAACGACTCTGACGTAGATACGGAGGCAGCACGATGAGCGACAACCGACCCGAAGACCAAGACGCCGCCGAACTCGAGGCCGCCGAGCGCCAGCGCCGCCTGGAGGAAGATCTGGTCGACGCGTACGACGAAGAGCTGGAAATGGAGCTCGACGACCGCCGCTTCGACGAGCCCGACACGATCTTCACCGCCGAACGCCGCGAGCAGCGCAAGCAGTACTTCCGCGAGCTGTTCCGCCTGCAGGGCGAACTCGTCAAGCTGCAGGACTGGGTGGTCAGCACCGGCCATCGCATGGTGGTGATCTTCGAGGGCCGCGACGCGGCGGGCAAGGGCGGCGCGATCAAGCGCATCACGCAGCGCCTGAATCCGCGCGTGTGCCGCGTGGCCGCGTTGCCGGCGCCGAGCAACCGCGAACGCACCCAGTGGTACTTCCAGCGCTACGTCGCGCACCTGCCGGCCGGCGGCGAGATGGTGCTGTTCGACCGCAGCTGGTACAACCGCGCCGGCGTCGAGCGCGTGATGAATTTCTGTACCGATGCGGAGTACGAAGAGTTCTTCCGCTCGGTGCCCGAGTTCGAGAAGATGCTGGTGCGCAGCGGCATCCAGATCGTCAAGTACTGGTTCTCGATCACCGACGAGGAGCAGGAAACGCGCTTCGAGGCGCGCATCCAGGATCCGCTCAAGCAGTGGAAGCTGAGCCCGATGGACCTGGAAAGCCGACGCCGCTGGGAGGCCTACACGGTCGCCAAGGAAGAGATGCTGGCGCGCACGCATATTCCCGAGGCACCGTGGTGGGTGGTGCAGGCCGTCGACAAGAAGCGCGCGCGCCTGAACTGCATCGACCACCTGCTGAGCCTGGTGCCCTATCACGAGGTCGAGCGCCAGTCCGTCACGCTGCCCGAGCGTGTCCACCACGAGGATTACCTGCGCAGGCCGGTGCCGGACAACATGATCGTCCCCGAGCGCTACTGAGTTGCTACTGAGTTTCGCCGCGCGCCGGGCGTGCCTGATCCAGGCCCGCCCGACGCGGGGATTGACAAACGCGCCGGCATCCCGGATGCTTCCGCCCATGACACGTCACGCCTTCCCGATCGCGCACATTATTCACACCATTCATCGAATGGTGGGTTAGCGCGCGCAGGAAGCCGTCACGAAACCCGCCCCCGAGGCGGGTTTTTCGTATCCGTCTCCGGGCAAGCCCATCCCCAGCCAGGAGCGTTCGATGCTGTCGCCGTCCCGTCGCGGTCAGGAAACCGCCACCACCCCGTCCGCCGAAATCGCGTCGAGTGTCGATGCCTACCTGAAGAAGATCCTCACCTCGCGCGTCTACGACGTGGCGGTGCAGACCGCTTTGGAGCCCGCGCGCAACCTCTCCGCGCGCGTGAGAAATCGCGTCTATCTCAAGCGCGAGGATCATCAGCCTGTTTTCTCGTTCAAGCTGCGCGGCGCCTACAACCGCATGGCGCATCTGTCGGCCGACGCGCTGGCGCGCGGCGTGATCACCGCCTCGGCCGGCAACCACGCCCAGGGCGTGGCCTTCTCGGCGGCGCGGCTCGGCGTGAAGGCCGTGATCGTGGTGCCGGTCACCACCCCGCAGGTGAAGGTGGACGCGGTGCGTGCGCACGGCGGGCCGACCGTGGAGGTGATCCAGGCCGGCGAGTCCTATAGCGACGCCTATGCGCATGCATTGACGGTGCAGGCGGAACGCGAATTGACCTTCGTCCACCCCTTCGACGACCCCGACGTGATCGCCGGCCAGGGCACCGTGGCGATGGAGGTGCTGCGCCAGCACCAGGGCCCGATCCACGCGATCTTCGTGCCGATCGGCGGCGGCGGGCTGGCGGCCGGCGTGGCCGCCTACGTGAAGGCGGTGCGCCCCGAGATCCGCGTGATCGGCGTGCAGGCGGCCGATTCCTGCGCGATGGCTCGGTCGATCGAGGCAGGGGAGCGCGTCACGCTCGGCGAGGTCGGCCTGTTCGCGGATGGCACCGCCGTCAAGCTGGTCGGCGAGGAAACCTTCCGCTTGTGTCGCGAACTGCTGGACGAGGTGATCACGGTCGATACCGACGCGTTGTGCGCGGCGATCAAGGACGTGTTCCAGGACACGCGCAGCGTGCTGGAACCTTCGGGGGCCTTGTCGGTGGCGGGCGTGAAGCGTTATGCCGAGCGCGAGGGCCTGGAGGGCGAGACGCTGGTGGCGATCACCTCGGGCGCCAACATGAATTTCGATCGGATGCGCTTCGTGGCCGAACGCGCCGAGGTGGGCGAGGCGCGCGAGGCGGTGTTCGTGGTGACGATCCCCGAGGAACGCGGTAGCTTCCGGCGCTTCTGCGAGCTGGTGGGCGAGCGCAACGTGACCGAGTTCAACTACCGGATCGCCGACGCGCGCTCGGCGCATATCTTCGTCGGCGTGCAGATCCGTCGCCGCGCGGAATCGGCCGAGATCGCCGCGAATTTCGAGGCGCATGGCTTTCGCACCGCCGACCTGACCGACGACGAACTCTCGAAGGACCATATCCGCTACATGGTGGGTGGGCGCTCGCCGCTGTCGCGCGAGGAGCGGATGTTCCGCTTCGAATTCCCGGAGCGCCCCGGCGCGTTGATGAAGTTCCTGTCCTCGATGGCGCCGAACTGGAACATCAGCCTGTTCCACTACCGCAACCAGGGCGCCGATACCAGCTCGATCCTGGTGGGCCTGCAGGTGCCGGCGGCCGATCACGAGGCCTTCGATACCTTCCTGGCCACGCTCGGCTACCGGTTCCAGGAAGAGACCTCGAATCCGGCCTATCGACTGTTCCTGGGCTGAGGGATCGGTTGCGTGTGCATCGAGATGGGTGCTCGCGCAAGCATCTCGATGCCGCGCCGTTCATTCGAAGGCGGGAAACCCGGCGCGCCCCTGCGTGGCGTCGATCAGCGTGCTGCGCGCCGCGTCCACCTCGGTCACCGGCAGCTTGATCACGAGCTTCACGGTCATGCCGTAGGCGCTGTCGACGAGCTCGTGCCCGGCCTGCTCGATCCAGCGCCGCACGCGGGCCTCGTCGGGATAGCTCATCTCGATCGCGAGCCGCGTCATGGCGATGCGCTCGACGCGCTGCGCATCGAGCAGCGCGCCGGCGATCGCATCGGTATAGGCGCGCACCAGGCCGCCCGCGCCGAGCTTCACGCCGCCGTAGTAGCGGATCACGGCGCCCAGCACGCCGTCGAGATCATGGTGGCGCAGCACCTCCAGGATCGGCCGGCCCGCCGTGCCGGACGGCTCGCCGTCGTCGGACATGCCGGACTGGCCGCCCGCCAGCAGCGCCCAGCAGACGTGGGTGGCCGTGGCGTGCTCGGCGCGCAGCCGCTGCAGCTCGGCCATCGCGGCGTCGCGGTCGGCCACCGGAATCGCATGCGCGATGAAGCGGCTCTTGCGGATCTCGAGCTCGCAGGAGTAGGTGGTGGCGAGCGAGTAGGTCATGCGCGGGGGGATTGGAGGTCCATAAAAATCAATTGGATTTCGAATTGCTGCCTGGGTTGATATTGATCGATAGGGAGCTGCGCGGGGACATGGTGCAAACACGAGGCAACGGGACGGCGAGATGGAATTTTACCGCTACGCGCGCGCAGCGCTGTAGACGAGCACCATTTGATCGGAAATTCGATGCGTGCTCATGCGGTGGTTTTCGGCGCCGGTTATATCGATATGCAGGCGTACATGGAGCCGCTCGTGAAAGACTGGCGGGCAGCGACTGGTGGCGCGGACGGCCATGTCCCCTCACGGTAGAATATTGACCGCGCTCCGCCCGCCCAATTCGTCGCCGGCGTGCTCGTGCTGGCTGGGGCTGTTCAGTCTGATTGCGTCGAAGGCGATAGCGAGTACAGTGGACGCTGTTCGTATCAGCAGCGCTGCGTCATCCAAGGGCCAGGGCAGACGACTTCTCGGCCGACATAACCGTACAAAAAACGCGGGGCAACGGTGGATTCCATCAAGGCATCGGATCTGAAAACGATCCTGCATTCGAAGCGCGCCAACCTCTACTATCTCGAACATTGTCGGGTACTCGTGAATGGCGGTCGGGTCGAATACGTCACCGATGCTGGAAAGAAAAGCCTGTACTGGAATATCCCCATCGCCAACACCACGAGCCTGTTGCTCGGCACCGGCACGTCCATCACGCAGGCTGCCATGCGCGAGCTGGCCAAGGCTGGCGTGCTGGTGGGCTTCTGCGGTGGCGGCGGCACACCACTGTTCAGCGCGAACGAAGTCGACGTCGACATTGCATGGATGACGCCGCAAAGCGAATATCGCCCCACCGAATATCTGCAGTCGTGGGTGCGTTTCTGGTTCGATGACGGCCTGCGGCTGCGAGCGGCAAAGCGCATACAAACCGCCCGGCTGGACAGGCTGAATCAAATATGGCATTCCCGCGCATTGCGCGAATCCGGCTTTTCCGTGGAGGCAACGCAGCTCGAGTCACTGGTTCGACAATTCGGAAAACATATCGAATCGGCTCTCGATGTCACGGCTTTGCTGACCGACGAGGCGCGTTTGACGAAAGCGTTGTTCAAACTTGCCGTGAGCGCCACCGGTTATGGGGACTTCACGCGCGCGAAGCGCGGTGCCGGCACCGATGCTGCCAACCGCTTTCTCGATCACGGCAACTATCTCGCCTACGGCCTTGGCGCGACGGCTACCTGGGTGCTCGGTCTGCCGCATGGGCTCGCCGTGCTGCATGGCAAGACTCGACGCGGCGGCCTGGTGTTCGATGCGGCGGATCTCGTAAAGGATGCCGTCATCCTGCCGCAAGCGTTCCTGTCGGCGATGCGAGGCGACGACGAACAGCAGTTCCGCCGTGCTTGCATCGAGGCACTGGCGCGTGACGAATCGTTGGACTTCATCATCGACACGCTGAAATCGATCGCCACCGATATGGCGCGCCTGGCCGACACGCCGAGAGGCGAAGCATGAACGTGCTGTTCGTGTCCCAGTGCACGAAGCGCGCGCTGACGGAAACCCGCCGTATCCTCGACCAGTTCGCTGAACGACGCGGCGACCGCACCTGGCAGACACCAATCACGCAGGCCGGGCTGGACACGGTGCGCAAGCTGCTGCGTCAGACCGCGCGCAAGAATACGGCGGTGGCGTGCCATTGGATTCGAGGGAGAGACCACAGCGAACTGTTGTGGATCGTCGGCGACGCGCGGCAATTCAACGCCGAGGGCGCGACACCCACGGGAGCGACTTCGCGCGATGTATTACGCGCGGACGATGAAAGCCAGTGGCACCAGTTGCCATTGATGTCGGCGATGACGTCGCTGGCGGCATTGCTGCATGATCTCGGTAAGGCCACGCGTGCGTTTCAGCGTAAGCTGCGCGGCGTGGCCGATTCGCACGAGAGCCACTATCGCCATGAATGGGTGTCCGTTCGGCTGTTCCAGGCCTTCGTCGGTGATGCGGCGACCGATGCCGACTGGCTGCAGCGGCTCGCCGTTGCAGCCGAACCGGCCACCGACGCGCTCGCCTTCGAGTCGCAATGGCTCGATCATGCCGGCGGCCGGCTGCTGCGCGACGGGCTCGACGATGCGGCACGCGATGGTCGTAAACTCCCGTTCGCTGCCATGCCGCCTCTTGCTCAGGCGGTGGCGTGGCTGGTGCTGACGCATCACCGATTGCCGTGCCTGAAGGTGCGGATCGAGTCGGATGGTTCGGAATTCGATGCGGCTGGCGGTCGAACCCAATGGCGTCGGTTCGGTGCGAAGACCAAAGACCTGTCGGGCTGCACATTTCGCGAGATCGACGCGCAATGGAACGAACCGCGCGACGAGATCGATCGTGAACAGCTGGAGTCTTGCTGGAAGTTTTCACATGGTTTGCCCGTGTCGACGCCAGCATGGCGCAAGCAAGCGGCACGCTACGCGAGTAAGCTGATCGCGCTGCATGACGCCAGCGCTGGCTTGCTCGACGATGCGTTCGTGATGCACGTTTCGCGCCTTTGCCTGATGCTGGCGGATCATCATTACTCGAGCTTGAGCGACGAGGCTTCGCGCAGCGCCTATCGAAACCCGGACTATCCGCTCTACGCCAATACGCTGCGCTATCGTTCGCCTGACGGCAGCCCGGACGATTCCACCACAAGCAAGCCGATATTCAACCAGACGCTCGACGAACATCTGCTCGGCGTGCAAGCGCACGCATCGATCGTCACGCACTCGCTGCCGACGCTCGTGCGGAGCCTGCCGGCGCTGCCGAATCATCGCGGCCTGAAACGGCGCAGCCGCGACACACGTTTCCACTGGCAGGACAAGGCTGCGGATCTCGCGGCGAGCCTGCGCGAACGGAGTGCGCGGCACGGTGCCTTCGTCGTCAACATGGCGTCCACTGGATGCGGCAAGACGCTCGGCAACGCGCGCATCATGAACGGTTTCGCCGACCCGCAGCGCGGCTTGCGCTGCGTGTTCGCCATCGGCCTGCGCACGCTGACCTTGCAGACCGGGCGCAGCTTCCAGCAGGACCTCGGGCTGCGCGACGATCAACTCGCGATCCGCGTAGGCGGCAGCGTTACGCGTGAGCTGTTCGACTATCGTGAGCGTCTGGCCGAGGCAAGCGGCTCCGGGTCCGTGCAGCGGCTGCTCGACATGGATCTGGACGCCGACGGTTCCGTGTATTTCGAAGGGGACGACACGCATCCGTTGCTGCAGCGCCTGACACATGACGCGCAGGTGCGTGCCTTGATCGCCGCGCCGCTGCTGGCCTGCACGATCGATCACCTGATGCCGGCGACGGAAAGCCTGCGCGGCGGCCACCAGATTGCACCGATGTTGCGTCTGATGACGAGCGACCTCGTGCTCGATGAACCTGACGATTTCGACGTGGCCGATCTGCCCGCGCTGACGCGCCTCGTGCACTGGGCCGGGATGCTCGGCGCGCGTGTGCTGCTGTCGTCGGCGACCTTGCCGTCAGCGCTAGTGCGCGGCTTGTTTCTCTCATATCGCGACGGCCGCAGGCACTATCAGCGCAACCGTGGCGAGCGGCCTGGGGAGACGCCCGCGATCGCCTGCATGTGGGTGGATGAATTTGCACAGTCGAACCTTGATTGCGACGATGAGCTGGCTTTTCGGGAGGCGCATCAGGCCTTCGTGGTCGATCGATGCCGACGTCTGGCGCAAGCCGAGACGCGACGGCGCGCACGACTGATCGATTTGCCGGAAAGTTGGCGCGGCATGGAAAGGTCGCAGCGCCGTGCCGAGTTCGCACAGCGCGTGCTCGACGAGGCCTGGCAGTTGCATCGTGTGCCGCAGAACCATTGCGCCGATGCATCGAGCGGAAAGCGCGTGAGTCTGGGGCTGATCCGCATGGCGAACATCGAACCGCTTTACGAGGTCGCGCTGGCGATGTATCGCCATGGCGCGCCTGCAAGCGGGGTGCGCGTGCATCTCTGCGTGTATCACTCGCAGTTTCCGCTGCTGTCGCGCTCGGCGATCGAAGCCGTGCTCGACACGGCATTCGACCGGCGCGCGAGAGACGGCGGCGCGGACCACTTTTTGGCGAACCCCGCAATTCGCGAGCAACTCGATCGTCATCCTGAGCCGGACCACCTGTTCGTAGTACTGGCGTCGCCCGTGTGCGAGGTCGGGCGCGACTGGGATGCGGACTGGGCAATTGCCGAGCCGTCGTCGATCCGTTCGCTGATCCAGCTTGCGGGCCGGGTACGGCGGCATCGCGCCGGCGCGGTGGAGCAGCCCAACATGGCTGTGCTGGACACGAACCTGCGCTACTTTGAGCACTGCGGCGAGGACGAGCCGGTATTTACGCGGCCGGGCTTCGAAATGCGCAGGATCAAGTCGGGCATCGAGCAGGACGATACGCAGAAGCTGCTGCATCTGGCGCGGCATCGGCTCGGGGAGATGCTCGACCCTTCGCAAGGCGAACACGGGTGGGCGGTAGATGCGCGAGCACGCATTCTCGGCGCGGCCGATTCGCCGCTGAAGTCGGCACTGGCCGAACTCGAGCATCGACGCATGTGGGACACGATGCTGCCGCGCGATCCGGCGGAAAAATGGCACACGCCGGATCGACGCGATGCCACGCAGCACTGGCGCCGCCGCGATGGCGACGCGCGGCACGTCTGGCTGACCGGCGCAATGCCGCAATTGCAGCCGTTTCGCGACGACCCGGTGCAGCGGGTCGATCTGGTGCTGATGCCGGATGAGGACGAGGAAGCGCTGCAGCTGCGCGCGATAGTCGAGGATCGTGCCCGGGGTGGCTCGATGCAGATCGACTGGGACGACATGTGGCGCGTCACGTCTATCGAAGAAGCGTCGAGAGGGCATGGGATTGGCGCGTGGGCGCATGGTGATCTGCTCGACTTGCTGCGGAAGTGGGCCGACGAGCATGGCGAGGATCTGGCCACAAGCGCTTGCCGGCTAGCGACGATCAGCCTGCCTGAATCCGAAGCGCAGGTGGGGTGGCGGTATGACCCGGTGTTGGGGTTTGAGCGGGATATGTAAGCAGTGAGTGTGCGCCTGGAGAAAGCAATGGTTTATTTGATTGCAGAGAATCAAGTGCTCTACGCAGATATTGCAGTCAAATAACGCGACGAGGCATCGAGCGATGCTCGGTGATTGAACAGGGGGAAGGTCTAGATTCGGTAGCGCACTTGGATGTAAGCACTGCATGTACAGCGATGGTCGGCTACCGACGACTCCTGGCGTGCCAGCGAGAAACAGCTCCGGGAGAGTGCGCGATTGAATGTATCCGTGACGCGAGCCGACTTGTTTCCAAGTCGGCCGCAAAATAATGGGGCTAGGAGTTGAAGCCTCGAGGCCACTCGTTCGACTGGATCGAACACGCAGTGTTTTTTTGATCGAGAGGAAACAGAATGTCCGATTTTTCCGAAACTCCGGGCCATTCAGGTTTTAGCGCGGCCATAGATGCACTTCTGCAAGAACGTCTTCAAACAAAACTCGAAAAACTCCCACCCGACGACCCTAAACGCTCCGAACTGATCGCCGATCATGCCCGCCACGTCTGGCTGCGCGACGCCGCGCGGCGCGTGAAGCAGATTCAGGCCGTCACGCATTCCCTGAAGCCGATCCATCCCGATGCGCGCGGCACGAATCTGTATGTGTCACCCGCTGGCATGTCGAAAATCGATGCACTCGGCAGCCATGCCCTGGGCGAGCGATTTGCCACCGACGTGGTCGGCAACGCGGCCGCGCTCGACGTCGTGAAACTGCTGAAGGTCGAAAGCTCGGGGCGCACGTTGCTGGCCGCGCTCGAAGCCGGTGACGCAGACGCACTGAGCGCGCTCGATGACGACCCCGCCGAAGCCGAAATCCTGCGCCAAGCCTTCCTCGGTCTGATTCGCGAGCGCGAAAGCGGTGCGGCATCCCATGAACGCGCTAAGCAGGTCTACTGGCTGACCGGAAGCGATGCCGCCGACGATTCGCACTTCCACCTGCTGGCGCCGCTATATCCCACTTCGTTGGTGCAGGCCGTGTACGACGACGTGAACGATGCACGCTTCGGCGAAGCCAATAAGCTCGCCCGCCTGGCTCGCCGCGACGGAGAGGCATTCGATGGTGTTTACCGTGAGTATCGCGATGTCGCCGTGCAGAAGCTCGGTGGTACCAAGCCTCAGAACATCTCGCAACTGAACAGCGAACGACGCGGCGTCAACTATCTCCTGTCATCGCTGCCGCCGTCGTGGGAACGGCGACCGAGCGCCTATCTGCCGGTGCGCGCCACCTCCGTGTTCGATCGTGCGTTCGGGGCTCGCGCAGATGTGAGGGGGACTCTCGCCACCTTGCGCGCATTTCTCGGCAGCGACCCGACAGCCAACCGGCACGCACGTGCGCGACGCACCTCCCTCATGGCACGGCTCGGTGACGAACTCGTGATCTACGCGGGCGAGTTGCATACGCTCGAAGCAGGCTGGACACGCGGTGAGCCGTTCTCGAATCTTTCGTTAGACGAAAAGCTTTGGCTCGACCCTTCCCGCGCCGAACTCCCGGAGGAAAGTGAGTTTGCCGAGCACTGGCTCGCGCTCGAATGGCAGGCGCGCGTGGCCGACCGCTTTGCCAAATGGCTGAACGCCCAGTTGCGCGACACCTTGCCGGATATCGGCGCCGACGAGGCACATGCATGGAAGAACGAGATGCTCGCTTACGGCCACTCATGGAGTGAGCATCTGCGACAGCGGCGCCGGTATTTTGGCAGCGTGGCCAGGCCAGCCGCATCGGCACCCGAAACGCGGGAGGAAGCATGACCGCCCATCAAGCCGACAACGCACGGCACGCGTTGCTGGTGTTGCCGCGCCTGCGCATCCAGAACGCCAACGCGATTTCCAGCCCGCTTACGCACGGCTTCCCGTCGATGACCGCGCTCATGGGTTTCATGTGGGCCTTGCAGCGTAACGTGTCGAAGCAGGGTATGCCGATCCGCCTGCATCGAGTGGGTGTGATCTGCCATCGCGCCGACGAACAAGTGGTGGACGGTTATGTAAAGTCGTTCCGGCTCACGCGCAATCCGGTCGACAAAGATGGTTCGACTGCCGCAATTGTCGAGGAAGGGCGCATGCATCTCGACATCACCTTGCTGTTCGATATCACCGGCATCGAGCCGCAGCCCGATGCGGCTGTCGCTCACGATGATCAATTGAACGCGTATGCGAGGCAGATCGGTGACATCGTTGCCCGCATGCGCGTGGCCGGCGGCGGCGTGCTGCCGACGCGGCGGATTCCCGGCGTGCGCACCGAGCCATGGATCGCGCCGCTGGCCGACGAATACGACGAGCAGCTAGTGCAGTTCGCGCGATGGCGCAGGCAATGGCTGCCCGGTTATGCGCTGGTAGGGCGCGACGACCTGCTCGACGCACGGCATCGCATGCTGCGCGAGACGCAGCCCGATGCAAGCCTGCTCGACGCCTGGCTGCATGCGGCGCGATTCAATCATCAACCTCTGTCTGGTGAGCGCGATGCGCGCGGCCGTCTTCGTTGGGACGACCCGTTGCGCATGCGCGGTTCGGGCTGGATCGTGCCGATTCCTGTCGGTTATGCGGCGCTCACGCCACCGCAGCCTGCCGGTACCGTCGAGAACGCGCGCGATGGCGCCACGCCGTTCGTCTGGGTCGAATCCGTCTACACCATGGGGCAGTGGATCAGCCCGCATCGTCTGACGCATCCCCACGAACTGATGTGGGCAGCGGAGACGGACGCGGAGAAGGGCCTGTATCGCTGCCGCAGCGCTTATGCCGGTTCCGACGAAGGCGAAGCCGAATTGTCCGAGGAAGTTCTGCCGAGTTTTGACTGAGATCGATGTGCTGCACATGTCCGGTTCGTGGCGTCATTGACCGTAACGCATCACCCCATTCCATTCCGAGGTAAGCATCATGTCCGAAAAGATCATTCCCGCCAGCGTGCTCGCATTCGAACGCAAGCTCGACCCGTCCGATGCCGTTTTCCATGCCGGCAACTGGAGCGACATCGACGTCGCGGCGGCGTGGGCGCCCGTTGCGATTCGCACGAAGTCGGTGCGCGGCACGATTTCGAATCGCCTGAAGACGAAGGGCAACGATCCGGCGAAGCTCGACGCGATGATCGAGAGTCCGAATCTGCAGACCGTCGATGTCGCGGCGCTGTCCCCTGATGTCGACACCTTGCGCGTGCGTTTCACCCTGCGCGTGCTGGGCGGCGCGGGTGCACCTTCGGCCTGCAACAGCGCGTCGTATCGCGCGCGGCTGTCGAGCGTGGTGGACGGCTATGTCGGCCAGCACGGTTTTGCCGAGCTGGCCAACCGTTACGCGGCGAATCTTGCGAACGGGCGATTCCTCTGGCGCAATCGGATCGGCGCGGAGCAGGTGCGTGTCGACGTCGAGCGGATGCGCAACGGCGAGGCGGCGAAGCCTTGGCGTTTCGATGCGCTGCAGCTGAGTTTGCGCGCGGTCGGCGAAGCCGATGCATCGCTTGCCGAACTCGGTGCGCTGATCGCGGAAGGGCTGGCTGGGAAAAGCCATGTGCTGCTGCAGGTCACCGCCTTTGTCCGGATTGGGCGGGGGCAGGAGGTGTTCCCGTCGCAGGAGCTGATCCTCGACAAGGCCGCGGCAGGCAAGAGCAAGACGCTGTATCACGTCGATGGCGTGGCGGCGATTCACTCGCAGAAGATCGGTAATGCGATCCGCACGATTGATAGCTGGTACGCGGGCGCGGACGAACTCGGGCCGATCGCCGTCGAGCCATATGGTTCGGTGACGACGCAGGGCAAGGCGTATCGCCAGCCGAACGACAAGCAGGACTTTTATAGCCTGCTGGACGGCTGGTTGCTGAAGGACAAGACGCCGCCTGTCGAACAGCAGCACTTCGTGATGGCGGTGCTGATCCGTGGTGGCGTGTTCGGCGATGCGAGCTGACTGCGATGACGACACATTTCATCGATATCAAGCTGCTGCCCGATCCCGAGTTCAACGAGGCGCATCTGTTTGGTGCGCTGATGTCGAAGCTGCATCGGGTGCTGGTGCAGATGCGCAGCGACGCGATCGGCGTGAGCTTTCCGGAATACAGTGTGCGCCCGAGATCGATCGGGCGGCTGCTGCGTGTGCACGGCAGCGCGGATGGTTTGCATTCGCTGATGGCGCAGTCCTGGCTGCAGGGGATGCGGGATCACGTGGTGATCGCGGCGCTGGCGCCCGTGCCGGACGGCGCGATGCATTTGGTCGTGCGACGACGGCAGTTCAAGACCAACGCGGACCGTTTGCGGCGGCGACGGATGCAGCGCAAAGGGGAAACGGCTGAGCAGGCTGCCGCGCATATTCCCGATTCCGTCGAGCGCCGGCCCGATCTTCCGTATGTGCGTCTACGCAGCGCGAGCACGGGGCAGGTGTTTTGCCTCTTTGTCGAGCAGGGGGGCGCGGTGAGCGAGCAGGTGCCTGGGGCGTTCAATGTCTATGGGCTGAGCCAGGGGGCGACGGTGCCCTGGTTTTAACCCTTTTCTTGGGCTGATTTGGTTGGCCTTTGAAATCAATGGGTTAGCGAGAGGGTGGAAATTTGGGTGGTTTGCCCTTTCGCGCGTGTTTGTTGTTTGGAAACAAGGGGTTGGAGGGGGAAGGGGTTAGTTCGCTGCCGCGTAGGCAGCTTAGAAATTCACGCAAGCCATGGTCGGCAAAGACAAGCCGTTCGCTGCCGCGTAGGCAGCTTAGAAAGTCCCCGGTCGCTGGATCACGGATGACGGATTGTTCGCTGCCGCGTAGGCAGCTTAGAAATGCCCGCCAATTGCGAACTCTACTATCGGCATGTTCGCTGCCGCGTAGGCAGCTTAGAAATTGTGCGATTCGGCGCGGCGACGGGCGTAACGGTTCGCTGCCGCGTAGGCAGCTTAGAAATCGACCTCTACAACAGTGGATGAGTCGCGATCGTTCGCTGCCGCGTAGGCAGCTTAGAAATATAAGCAAACGGTGGAGTACGTCGAGGACGCGTTCGCTGCCGCGTAGGCAGCTTAGAAACTGCAAGAAGGCGCTCGGCATGGCCTGACCTTCGTTCGCTGCCGCGTAGGCAGCTTAGAAATTGAGGAGCTGGGAACGGCCGACAGATGGTGGGTTCGCTGCCGCGTAGGCAGCTTAGAAAACCTGAATCCGTGCTTGGAACGGGAGCGACGAGTTCGCTGCCGCGTAGGCAGCTTAGAAATTGCCGACTCGTGGGCGCCGGTCGAATGATTTGTTCGCTGCCGCGTAGGCAGCTTAGAAACTTCTCACCTCCCCGCGAGCAGCAGTGCCCGCGTTCGCTGCCGCGTAGGCAGCTTAGAAAAGCCATCGCGAGCGTTTTCCGTGATCGAACGGGTTCGCTGCCGCGTAGGCAGCTTAGAAAGCATGGAACCGCCGCGCCGCGCCGCGCCTCGCCTGCGCCGGCGTTCGCTGCCGCGTAGGCAGCTTAGAAAACCGGGGGATTTATGAGCGAGAGCAAGCAGAAGTTCGCTGCCGCGTAGGCAGCTTAGAAAGGAACCGGCTTCGGTCCAGACGGCGGCTTGCCGTTCGCTGCCGCGTAGGCAGCTTAGAAATGCTCGAGCGAGCGCGGCGACAGGTCGAACGCGTTCGCTGCCGCGTAGGCAGCTTAGAAAGTGCCAGACGAGAAATTCCCGCCCTCGTACACGTTCGCTGCCGCGTAGGCAGCTTAGAAACGTGACCGACGACGTGACGGATGAGGTGGTGGGTTCGCTGCCGCGTAGGCAGCTTAGAAAAGGTCGGAACCTTCGAAGGGATCGCGGTCTTCGTTCGCTGCCGCGTAGGCAGCTTAGAAAATTCGTATTGCTCTTGGCGCCGACGTTTTTCGGTTCGCTGCCGCGTAGGCAGCTTAGAAATGTGGGCAGTCGATCGCGGCATCACGAAGAACGTTCGCTGCCGCGTAGGCAGCTTAGAAAGTGAAAATCGGCCAGCACGCTGGTGAGGTTGAGTTCGCTGCCGCGTAGGCAGCTTAGAAAATCAACGGCGCGAAGGATGTCGCCACGCTGACGTTCGCTGCCGCGTAGGCAGCTTAGAAAAGCCGAAATGCGAGTGCGGCAAGAAGCACGGAGTTCGCTGCCGCGTAGGCAGCTTAGAAATCGCGTACCTACGTCACCGCGCTCGGGACGGGGTTCGCTGCCGCGTAGGCAGCTTAGAAAATTCGGTGGGGGTCACAGTTCGTCTCCGAGGCGTTCGCTGCCGCGTAGGCAGCTTAGAAAGGGGATTGCGTCGATCCGATCCGAAAAATCCCGTTCGCTGCCGCGTAGGCAGCTTAGAAATCGGCCGGTGCGGCGGCCTGCGATGCGCGGGCGTTCGCTGCCGCGTAGGCAGCTTAGAAAGCAAAATGCCGGCCCGCTCGTCGTTCTTCGCGGTTCGCTGCCGCGTAGGCAGCTTAGAAAGTGATCCTCGCGCCGTTGCCTAGCGCATGGTTGTTCGCTGCCGCGTAGGCAGCTTAGAAATCAACCAGGCCGGGAGCCGGCCGGATACGAAAGTTCGCTGCCGCGTAGGCAGCTTAGAAAGAAAGGAGAAGGCCCATGGCGCGCATTGACGCGTTCGCTGCCGCGTAGGCAGCTTAGAAAATCCCTCGACCGCCACCTGCCGGCGACGTTCTGTTCGCTGCCGCGTAGGCAGCTTAGAAACGGTAGACGGCGTTGGCGGTCCAGATCTTGTTGTTCGCTGCCGCGTAGGCAGCTTAGAAATCCCACGTGTCGACCATCGATTGCGTGTTGGCGTTCGCTGCCGCGTAGGCAGCTTAGAAATGCAATGCAGTGATCCAGGCCCGAGCCGATGCGTTCGCTGCCGCGTAGGCAGCTTAGAAAAAACCCCGCGCCCGGTGCTTTGCATCCAGCTAGTTCGCTGCCGCGTAGGCAGCTTAGAAAAGTCGATGCAGTCGGCGGCCGTGCGCCACGGCGTTCGCTGCCGTGCAGGCAGCTTATGAAACTGCGATATGAAAGTCCGGCAGACGGGCAAGTTTTGCCTCCGGTGCGCGTGTTTTAAAATCGTAGCGCCAACGGCGTCGTCACCGAAGTCGTTGATATGACGAGGCATCCTCGCAGACTGGCTCGAATACCGAGTCGTCCGCGATTTGCGCATGTTCGCACCCGATTGCGGCACAGGCAGCGCCACAAACCAGACAAGAGACAGGACAACAGGCCGATGACATTCAATCGCAAGATGGCGCAGTGGACGGCAGCCGCATTGGCCGTCACCTGCCTGCAGGTGACCAACGCGAACGCACAGACCTTGAACATACCGCTCGGCACACCCGACGGATTCTCCGCATCATCGATCAAGAACGTGGGCCAGGACCGCTATTGCATCAGCGGCCGCGTGTACGACGACGCGGGGCCGAGCAACACGGCGATGGTCGTGCTGGTGGACGCCCGGCATCGTACCGTGTCGTGGAAGACCTCGATCCCGCATCCACGAGACTACGTCGGCAACGCGGCCGTGGCCTGCGCGGCGAGCGGGGACGCCTACTATGTCGTCACGCAGGAGGACACCCAGGCTTCCGAATCGCAGAAGCAGACGCGCATCGTCGTCAGCCGCATCTCCAGTGCCGGCAGGATCGAGAAGCAGCAGACCATCGAAGCCGGTTTCGACGAGTGGTTCTACGGCCTCGACGTGAGCGCGGCCGGCGTGGCCGTGGCCGGCGGCACCAGCGCCACGGCCCAGCGCAACGGGCCGTTCGGCACGTTCGTGGCGCGCTTCGATGCGAACCTCGGCGCGCCGAAGCTCACCAGGCTCGACAGCGGCGCGTTCTGGACCGGCAGCAGCGCACGCATCGATGCGCAACATCTGCTCGTTTCCGGACAGTTCATGCCGAACCCCGGCGCGGGCCGCGATGCGATCGCCGCCTCGCGGATCGATCTCGGCAGCGGCAAGTACCAGTGGTCCGCCTATCCCTTGCCCGACAACACGCGCTCGGCGCGCTCGTGGCTGTCGTCCGACGGCGGCGTGGCGGTGGTCGGCCTCACGCCCGGCGAACTCGCGGTGGCCACGATCGATCGCAACGGCAAGCCCGGCCTGTCGTTTTCCGGCAAGAAGGCGCTTTGCACGATCGACGCCGTGTCGATGACGGGCAGCACGCTGGAAGCCATCGGTCGTGCCTGCGACGGGACCGAACGCACGTCCCGGGTGTCGATCGACCTGAACGCGCGCACGGTGGGGACGCCCCAGGCGCTTGGCGGCAAGCTCGACGCGGCCGGTTTCGACGGTGGCGGCTGGGTCGGCGTGAGCAAGGATCATGGCGCCGCGCTACGGCGCGGCGAGGAATGAATCGCGGCGGCTGAAAGGAGCATCGCTACCCGCGACGGCGGAATTCAATACCGGCGGGCCCGAACGCGCGCTGCAAGGCACTTTCAGCCGCTGCCCGAGCCTTTCATTCCGCCCCGAAGAAGCGCGCCGCCCAGATCGGCGGCGCCCCGCGATAGAGCAAATGCAGCCCCTCGTCGAACGACACCGCCTTCAGCCCGTGCAGCGCGGCCAGCGTGCCGAGCGCGGTGCCCGAATACAGCGAGATATGCCCGTTGCGCGGCATGCAGTACCACCACATGCCGATCCCGCCGTCGATCGGCTCTTCCGGAACCAGCAAGGTGCTCAGCAGGATCGCGCCGTCGCCGTCGAGATAGGACAGCAGCGTCTCGATCAGCGCATGCGGCTCGGGATGATGCTCGAACACCTCGAAGGCGAGCACGTTCCGGAAGCTGGCCGGCGCCGGCGCGGCCTGCGTTCCGCCCGCATAGGGATCGTAGGACGCCACCTGCCCGAAGCCGCGCGCGGCCAGTTCGCGCTCGAGCTGGCCGAGCCCCGAGCCGAAATCGAGGCTCGCCTGGCCGGCCATCTCCGGAAAGCGGCTGGCGATCAGCTCGGCGTTGGCGCGGGCCCGGTCGCCGCGATAGTCGGGATCCTGGCGCGGGTAGTCGTCGTTGTAGACGTGCTCGGCGAAATCCGCCGGGCTCCAGTCGTCGAAGGCGCGCGTGAAGGTGAAGCGGCAGCGCTCGCAGCCGTGGTAGTAGATCGGCACACCCGCGTAAGGATCGAGCTTGCGCCCGGCGATCCGGTCGGCACCGCCCACCGAGAAATCGACCACGCCGCACAGGCGGCTCGGGCCGCCGCAGCATTTGCAGGTGGTTTCGGGCTCGGCGACACGCAGGCGCTGGAGCGGCATGGCAGGTTCGTGGTGGGGATGGAGCCGCCATCATGCCAAGTTTCGGCGGCGCGCGCACTTCCATCGATCGGAGCGCATGCGAGCCGGGCCGGCCGGCCCGCGAGCGGGCCCGGCACGGGCGGGCATTCCCGGATGGACAGCGCCGGCGACGGCCGGCGATGCGGCCCGGCGGCATACATCGACCGCTCCCGATGTAAACATCGACACGTTGATATGGGTGCCGCTTTTTTGACTCACTACGATCGGCCCCAATCCATCGATACACATGCAAGGGGACGACCCGATGAATCCGACCGAGCAGCAGGTGCTGGCCGCCGCCGATGCCCTGATCGACGCCTTCGCGCGCCACGATCGCGAGGCCTATTTCGCCGCCTTCGCCCCCGAGGCGAGCTTCGTGTTCCATCACGTCGACACGCCGCTGCGCTCGCGCGAGGCCTATGAGCGCCGCTGGCGCGAGTGGGAGCGCGACGACGGCTTCACGGTGCTGGGCTGCGAGTCGCGCGAGCGCGCGGTGCAACTGGTGGGCGAGGGCACGGCGATCTTCACGCACGCGGTGCGCACCCGGCTGCGGACCCGTGCCGGCGAGGACCAGCTCGACGAGCGCGAGACCATCGTATTCGCGCGCGCCGGCCGGCACTGGCTGGCGATCCACGAGCATCTTTCGCCGGCCCCGGCCCCGGCCGCCTGAGCGGCGCGGCGGCAGCGACACGCATCACCGCGCCACGCATCGGCGCGCCGCCGCCGAACCGGGTGGCCAGCGCGATGCCGGCGACGGGCAGCATCAGGACAACTGACCAAGGACCCCACATGGAACACCCAGGCACGACGGCAGCGGACCTCGGCGGCGCGGCAGCGCAGGCCCAGCCGCGCTTCTCCGCGATCGAGACGCGCTCGATCGACTATGTGCCCGACAGCGAGCGGCACGGCAAGGTGATCGACCAGGGGCCGTTCTGGTTCCTCGGGAATTTCCAGTTCTTCACCATCGCGATCGGTTTCGTCGGCCCGGGCATGGGCCTGTCGCTGGGCTACACGATCCTGTCGGGCACGCTAGGCATCCTGTTCGGCACGCTGTTCATGGCCTTCCATGCCTCGCAGGGCGCGCACCTGGGCCTGCCGCAGATGATCCAGTCGCGCGCGCAATTCGGCTATCGCGGCGTGGTGGTGGTGCTGCTGGCCACCGCCTTCACCTTCATCGCCTTCAACGTGGTGGACGTGGTGCTGATGGCCAGCGGCCTGCATGCGATCTTCGGCTGGTCGCCCACCGCGATCACGCTGGTTACCGCGCTGTTCGCGCTGTTCCTGGCCGTCTACGGCCACGACTGGCTGCACCGCGCCTTCAAGTGGATGCTCTACGCGAGCCTGCCGCTGTACCTGGTGCTGAGCGCCGCGATCCTGCTCGGCGGCGTGCCGCCCAAGGCCGCCGCGCACGCGGGCGGCTTCAGCCTGGTGGCCTTCGCCTCGCAGTTCGCGGCCAGCGCCAGCTACAACATCACCTACGCGCCCTACGTGTCCGACTACTCGCGCTACCTGCCGCGCCATACGCGGCCCCGCGCGATCATCGCGGCGGTGTTCGCGGGCGCCGCATCGTCGGCGATCTGGCTGATCGCGCTGGGTGCCTGGCTGGCGTCGCGGCTCGGCGCTTCCGATGGCCTGATCGCGCTGAACGAGGCCGGCAACGCGATCTTCCACGGCTTCGGCGCGCTGATCTCGATCATGTCGATCGGGGCGATGGTCGCCACCATGGGCCTCAACAACTACAGCGCGATGCTCACGCTGATCACCGGCGCCGATTCGTTCCGCGCCGTGAAGCCCACGCGCAGCATCCGCATCGTCACCCTGCTGCTGCTGTCCGCGGTGTGGGTGGCGATCTCGATGATGCTGAGCGGCAACTCGATCGACATCCTGTTCGCCGCGCTGACCATGATGCTCTACCTGCTCGCGCCGTGGACGGCGGTCAACCTGGTCGACTACTTCTTCGTGCGGCGCGGCCACTACGCCATCACGCACCTGTTCACGGCCGAGGGCATCTATGGCGCCTGGGGCCTGCGCGGGCTGCTGTCCTACGCGATCGGCTTGCTCGCCTCGGTGCCGTTCTTCGTGCTGCCGGGCGTCTATACCGGCCCGCTCGCGGCGCGCCTGGGCGGCGTCGACATCGCCTGGGCGATCGGGCTGGCGGTGGCGACGCTGGCCTACCTGCTGCCGTGGCGCCGCATCGACACGCGCGCCGAGGCCGAGGCGATCCGCGACAGCGACGCCGCGCTGGGCCTGCACTGAAGCCTCGACGGCGGGCCTGCCGCGCGGTTTCGCGTATGCGTCGCCGATCGGAGGAAATCCGCCATCGCCGTTGACCGGCCATGCGCCGGTCATGACAATCGATTCGCGCCATCCCGGGCGGATCGTTCCCGGCCGCGCCGTCGTGCCCGAGGCACGGCGGCTTGCGCCGCACATCCATCTCGTCGAACGCAGCGTTTCGCATGCGAGCCTTTCCAGGCATCGCGGCGCAACCCTGCGCGCCGCAACGGGTCGGTCGATGGCGGGGCAGTGTGTTGCCCGCGACGAAAACGATGACCCACGATTCATCGAAACAGGGAGAAACACGAAATGCAGAAGAGGGCTCTGGCGGCATTCGCCTGCCTGGTCGCGTCCTGTGGCGCGCATGCGCAAAGCAGCGTCACCTTGTTCGGCGTGCTCGACGAAGGCATCAACTACACCAGCAACGCGGGCGGTCATTCGGCCTGGCAGCAGACCAGCGTCGACCTGGTCACCAGCCGCTGGGGCATCAAGGGCAACGAGGACCTGGGCGGCGGATTGCACGCGATCTTCGATCTCGAGAGCGGCTTCCAGGTGGACAGCGGCCGCATCTACTACGGCGATCGCGTGTTCGGCTACCAGTCCTACGTCGGCCTGCAATCGGAGCGTTTCGGCACGATCACCTTCGGGCGCCAGTTCGATACGGTGGCCGACACCATCGCGCCGCTGACGGCCAACGGCAACTGGGCCGGCTACCTGTTCTCGCATCCGTTCGACAACGACAATACCGATGCCTCGTTCCATGCCAACAACTCGATCAAGTTCACCAGCGCCAGCTATCACGGGCTGACGGCCACCGCGCTCTACGGCTTCGGCAACCAGGCCGGCAACTTCGCGAAGAATCGCGCGATCGGCGCGGGCCTGACCTATGCCTGGAACACGCTGACGGTGGGCGCCGTCTACGAGGATCTCGGCTCGCCCGGCACCACCACGGGCGGCAGCGTCGCGCCCGATGACATGGACTTCATCGCGAACAACCAGAAGATCTACGGGATCGGCGCCAACTACGGGATCGGGCCGGCCACGCTGGGGCTGGTCTACACGCATGTGGTGGTGCAGCAGCCCACCGCCTCGCTGTACGCGGGCGCGTTCGCCTCGCCGGTGTCGCGGCTGCGCTTCGACAATATCGAGGCGAATGCCAAGGTCTATGTGCGGCCCGACCTGTTCGTCGGCGCGATGTATACCTATTCGCGCGCGCAGCTCGGCACGGGCAGCGGCGAGAACTCGCTGCACTGGAACCAGGTGGGGCTGATGGCGCAATACTCGCTGTCCAAGCGCACCGGCATCTATTCGCAGGTGGCGTACCAGAAGAGCAGCGGCGGGAATACCGGCACGCCGCTGGAAGATGCGTTCGTGCTCGGCTCGGCGGGGCAGTCGTCGAACTCGCACCAGGTCGTCGCGCGGGTGGGGATCACGCATTCGTTCTGAGGGAGGGACATAGGCCGACCGCTGCCGACCCGTCGATGTCGCAGCGGTCGCGTGACGTGTCGCCCCACTGTTGCTTGTGGTTGCGACGCGAGCTTGCCGTCACGCTATGATTGCCGGCATCGCGGAGGTCGAATGAAGCTGGCGTCGAGAATCCTCATGACGATCGCGCTGGCGGTCGTGCTGACAAGGGTTATTTATCTGTTCCCGTGGTCGCAAGCCTTGATGGGTAGCTCAAGCGGACAGAATCTGCACGTATGGCTGGCCAGTCGCTTCGACGTCCACGGCGTCGAGGAAGCCGAGAACATGTGGATGGTGATCTGGTTCGCCATCTCGTTGCTGGCATCGTCGTTTATCGTGTTCTTCGTGTTCAGGAAGAAAGCCTGACTTCCCGCCGTAGCGCCTAGCGCTTCTCCTCTCCAAACCGCAACTGCTCCCGCAAATACCTCACGAACGCCTGCACCTTCGGCGCGGGCACGCGCTCCTTCGGGTACAGCGCATTCAATTCCTGAGGCGGCCCGATCCATCCCGGCAACACACGGCACAGGCGCCCGGCCTCGACTTCGGGCGCCATGCTCATGTCCATCGCCAGCGTGAGCCCCTTGCCCTCGCGCACGGCATCGAGGATCAGGGCCGGGTCGCTGGCCACCACCACCGGATCGAGCGCGTAGTACGCCGGCTTGCGGCCGGCCTTGCGCAAGGGCCAGGCATAACCGTTGTCGCGGCGCGCCTGGTGCAGGGTCAGGGCGGGATGCCGGATCAACTCCTCGGGGCCGGCCGGCGCGCCGTGCTCGGCCAGGTAGGCCGGGCTCGCGTAGATCGAGGTGGCGAAGCTGCCCAGGCGCCGCGCCACCAGGCCCGAATCGGGCAGGGCGCCGAGCCGCAGCGCGAGATCGACTTCCTCGGTCAGCAGGTCGAGCGTTATATGCGAGGCGAGGATCTCGAGACGGATATCGGGGTGACGCGCGCGGAATCCCGATATCAGCGGCGAAATCCAGGCCACCCCGAACGAATAGGGCAGGGTCACGCGCAGCCAGCCGCGCGGGCCGTCGTGCACCGCCTGCACCGCGTTCTCGGCGGCATCGAGCTGCACGGCGATCGCGCGGCAATGCTCGAAATAGACCATGCCCGCCTCGGTCAGCCGCAGCCGGCGCGTGGTCCGGTGCAGCAATTGCGCGCCCAGATGGCTCTCGAGTTCGCGCACGCGCCGACTGACGGTCGTCTTCGGAATCTGCAGGGCCGACGCCGCGCCGGTGAAGCTGCCTTCCTGCACCACGCGAAGAAAGATCAGCGTGTCGTTCAAGTCGCGTGTCATGGCTCGTCCACTCCGTCGATTCGCGATTGTGCCATCGGTGGCCCGAAGTATGCCGGGAAAATGGGCTAATCGGCGATACGCGGCCGTTCTATCTTGTCGGTTCCTACCGGAGAACGAGATGACACTGGACGAATACACGAGCCACGATGCCCTGGGCCTGGCGCAACAGGTGCGGGACGGCGAAGTCACGGCGGCCGAGCTGGGCGAGTTGGCGCGCAGGGCCGCCGAGGCGGTCAATCCGCGCATCAACGCCGTGGTCGAGCACTGGCCGATCGAGGCGAGCGGTGCCGGCAGCGACGAGCCCGCCGGCCCGCTGGCAGGCGTGCCCTTCCTGATCAAGGACCTGGCGGTCTCGATGGCCGGCAAGCGGCTGGAACTCGGCAGCCGGCTCGCGCAAGGCTGCGTGGCGGCCGAGGATTCCTGGCTGATGCGCCGCTTTCGCGCGGCAGGGCTGGTGACGATCGGCCGTTCCACCACGCCCGAGATGGCCTTCAGCACCACCACCGAATCGGCCGCGCAAGGGCCGACGCGCAATCCCTGGGCGCTCGACCTGAGCGCGGGCGGCTCCAGCGGCGGCGCGGCGGCGGCCGTGGCGGCCGGCATCGTGCCGCTGGCCCATGCCACCGACGCGGCCGGCTCGATCCGCGTGCCGGCCGCCTGCAACGGCCTGTTCGGGCTCAAGCCGACGCGCGGCCGCAGCTCGAACGGCCCGGCGCTCGACGAAGTGTTCGCGGGGTTCGGCGTGCAGCTCGGCGTCAGCCGCTCCGTGCGCGACAGCGCGGCCCTGCTCGACGCGATCCAGGGGCAGGCTCCCGGCGATCCCTATGTGACGGCCGCGCCGGCGCGCAGCTTCCTGTCGGAAGTGGGCCGCGATCCGGGCCGGCTCACGATCGCGATGAGGGTCGATCCATGGAACGACGCGCGCACCGATCCGGCGATCGCGGCCGCCACGCGCGCGACGGCCCGCGAACTGGAAGCGCTCGGGCACCGGGTCGAGGAATTGCACTTGCCGCTCGGCGTCTCCTGGGAGGCGCTGGTGGTGGCCAACGCCACCATCTGGTGCGCCACCCTGGTGGGCTGGATCGACGCGGTCGCGGCGGCTACCGGCCGGCCGATCGACGCCACCACGCTGGAGCCCGCCACGCTGGCCTGCTATCGCCATGGCCGCGAAGCCAGCGCGACGTCCTTCGCGGCGGCGCTCGACTTGCGCAACCGCCTGAGCCGGGAAGTCGGCGGCTGGTTTGAACGCTTCGACCTGCTGATGACGCCGACGCTGCCGCAACTGCCGCCCGCGATCGGCACCTACGCGCGCGGCGCCGAAACCATGACCGGGCTGGAATGGACCGCGCGCGTGTTCGAGCATTCGCCGTTCACGCCGGCTTTCAATGTTGCCGGCGTGCCCGCGATGTCGGTGCCGCTCGAGCATGACGCCGCCACCGGGCTGCCGATCGGCATCCAGTTCGTGGCCGGCTTCGCGTGCGAGGCCACGTTGCTGCGTCTGGCGGGGCAGCTCGAGCAGGCGTTGCCCTGGTCGGGCCGCCGCCCGCCGGTGTGGGCGGGAACCACGGCGTGAGCGGCGCCGCTCAGAACCGGTAGTTGAGCAGCAGCTCGAAGCTGCGGTCGCTGCCGATCAGGTACTGCGTCTGGTTGTAATACGCGCTCTGCACGTAATGGCGATTGAACACGTTGTAGGCGCGCGCGGTGACGGTGGTGTCCTTGCGCGGCTGCCAGGCCAGCGCGAGATCGACGGTCGTGTAGGACGGCATCACCAGCTGGTTGGCGCTGTCGGCATAACGCTTGCCCACATAGCGCAGCCCGCCGATGCCGGTCCATTGCGAGGCGAACCGCCAGCTCAGCCAGAGGTTCGCGAGCCGCTGCGGCACCGAGGTCGGCACCTTGCCGTTGCGCGAGACGGCCACGCCGCCGTTTTGCTGGACGAAGTCGTCGTATTTCGCGCGCAGCGCGGCCAGGTTCGCGTCGATGCGCAGCTCGCGCGTGAGTTGCAGGCCGAAGCTGGCCTCGACCCCGCGCGAGGATTGCTGGCCGACCTGCAGCGACTGGTTCGGGTTCTGCGGATCGGCGGTGACGAGATTGTCCTTGACGATCCGGTAGGCGGCCAACGTCCACTCGGCGCGGCCGTCGAGCAGCGATTGCTTGAAGCCCACCTCGATCTGCCGGCCCGTGGCGAGCCGGTAGTTCGCGTTCGAGGAGTTGAGCATCAGCAGCGAGCTGACCGGGTCGGCAGCCACCGAATACTGGCCGTAGACGGTGAAGTTCGGCGCGATGTCGTAGACGGTGCCGAGCCGCCAGCCGGTATTGGCATAGACGCGGGTGAAGCCGCCGCCATTGACGAGATCGTCGCGGTTGACGCTGGCGTGGTCGTAGCGCAGCCCGCCGACCACCGACCAGCGCGAGCCGAGCGCCAGCCGGTCCTCGGCGAACAGTGCGTACTGGTTGGCCTGCGAGTCGTACTTGGGCCGCGTGCCGGCCAGGTTGAGGAAGCTGCCCGGATCGGGCGCGAACGGATCGACCAGCGAGCTGCCTGAGTACGGCGAGTTGTTGTCGTGGCGGAAGCTCGTGTGATTGAACTCGAAGCCGGCCGAGAAGGTATTGCGCCGGCCCAGCACGCTGCTTTCGACGGTGGCGGTGGTGACGTTGCCGAACTGCTGCTGGTCGTGAAGGATCTCGGTGTAGCTGCCGCGCTGTACCTGGCCCGTCGCGGGCAGGAACGTGTAGTTCTCGGCATCCTTCCAGTGGCGGTTGCTCTTCATCCGATAGAAGGTGCTGGTCACGTTCAACTGCTCGCTCGGCTGCCAGTTCGCGCTCAGCGTGGCCCAGCTGTCGCGGAACGAGATCAGGCTGTCGCCGACGTTGTAGTTCTTATTGAGCAGGGCCGAATCGAGCGTGCCGTTCACCAGCGGGATGCCGAAATAGCGCATCGGCTGCTGGTAGCCCTGAGCGTACGAGGCCGTGATCGACAGGTCCGGCGTGAGGTCGTAGCGCAGCGCGCCCGAGATCGACAGGTTGCGCGAATTGCCGGCGTCCACCCAGTTCGCCGAGCGGTTGCCGCTGACGTCGAAACGATAGGACAGCTTGTCGTTGATCGCGCCGCCGCTGCCGAAGGCCAGGCGCGCCGTGCGTTCGGTGCCGATGCCCATCTGCAGCTCGTTCTGGATCGGGCCGCGGCTCGGCTTCTTCGGCACGATGTTGACCACGCCGCCGATCGCGCCCTCGCCGTAGATCACCGAGGCCGGGCCGCGCAGCACGTCGATATGGTCGACCGACCAGGTGTCGAAGGGATAGGTCACGCCGATCGCGCCGTAAGGGCGCACGCCGTCGAACAACTGGGTGACCGAGGAGGCGCCGACGAAGCCGCGCGCCGACAGCTCGGAGTCGCCGTTGCCCGGATGCGGCGAGGCGGCGATGCCGGTGGCGCGGCTTACGGCATCGACGATCAACGCGTCGCCGCGTTCGATGAGGGTGGCGCGGTCGATCTGTTCGACGCTGGCGGGGGTTTCGAGCGGCGTCAGGCCGAGGCGGCTGCCGGTTTCCTGGGGGCGGCGCAGATTGCTGTCGCCAGTGGCGTTGACCTGGACAGTGGGCAGGGCGCCGCCCGGCGTGGCCGGGGGCGATTCGGCGAAGGCGAAGGCGGGCAGGGCGCCAAGCGCGGCGCAGAGCGTGGTGAGCGGATGAGGCTTCATGGCAATCAGGCGAAGTCGATCGAAAGCGGAATGGGACGGCGCGCGTCCGAGACTTGGTCGGCGCGGCACCGCGAGCGCGGCGGGTCCGGTCTGGCTGTCGCGGTCGGCGTTCCCCTTGCGTCGCGAATGGACGTGGCGCATCGCACGCGGTCGTCACGATGTCGTGAAGCGTGCAAGCGAGACGCGCATTCGGCCGAATGCAAAACGCAGAGGATGACGAAACGACGAACCAGGAAGGCGCGGCGCAGCCAACCCGAACGCGTGACCCGGCCACGATCGAGAACGACCGGGGCAGTCAGGCACGACGGGAATCAGCGGCGCGGCACGCCGGACCGGCGTTCAGGCTGGAAGGGTGCGAGGCGGGGCGCGTGCGCCGGGGCGCGCGTGGGCGTGATGCTGGCGGAATCGCAGCAGGCGCGGCGCCGCGCGCCGGGCCACCACGTCGAGGCGGGCCCATCCGACCAGGACCACCACGGCCAGCGCGATCGCGGCGGCCAGCGAGGCGCTGAACGGGCACAGCTCGGCGCTGGCGCCGGCGCGCTGGTGATGCGTGTCGGGCGTCGGCGAGAGCGCGGAGCCCAGCGCGCGCGACAGGTCCTGGTTGGCCTGCAGGGCGGCGGGCGTCAGGTCGAGCGGGCCATGGCCGCTGCAGATCGCGAGGCCGGCCCAGCCGCCGTCCGCGTCCGGGTCGAGCATCAGACCGGTCGGGAAGATCAGGCGGAACGCGAGCAGGCAGAGGATCAGCAGCGAGAGCAGCGGATGATCGGCGCGCCGTGCCAGCAGATGGCGGAGTCGGCTCATGGCGGCGGTATTGTAGCCGCGTTCCCCGCCTCGACCGAACCGCGACGCGATGTCGCATATCGAGATCGGCCGCCGCCGGGCGCGGTGCTCGCCGCCGATTTCCAAGGACTTCCGGGGAACCGGGCGTGGGCCTGGAAACCGCCGTTCCGGCACCGATACCGGGCATCAGTCGGTGCGACTTCACGTCGCCCGCCTACGAGGGTTACAATCGCGCGCCATGAACGCACTTCGCCACTTCCTGCTGCGGGGCGGCGTCGCGACACGATTGCTGTGGGGCCTGCTGCTGGCCGTGCTGCTGTCTCGCGCGCTGATCTCCGGGGCCGTGATGCTCGATCCGGACGGCCCGGACGCGGGCGCGGTGGTGCTGTGCTCGGGCCATGGCCCGCTGCTGCTCGGCGCGGCGGCGCTGGCCGCGCGCTTCGATGCCGATGCGCCGATCACGCCCGCCAACGATGCCGCCGCGCTCGCCAGCCGGCTCGCGCATCACGATCACGAAGGCGCGGGCGAGTCGTCCTCCGCCGCGGGCAACCCGGGCGACATCTGCCCGTTCGCGATCGCCTTGTTCACGGCGCTGGCGTCCTGCCTGCTGCTGGTCCTGCTGTTTCCGTTTTCCATCGCGCGTGCCGCCTGGCCGCGTCCCGCCACGCGCCAGGCCCTGCGCCTGACGATCGGCGATCGTCCGCCTTCCCGCGCTCCGCCGCTGTTCGCCTGATCCTTCTCCGCCGATGCGGCGCGCCTCGCGCCGCCGCCTTCGGCGCGACCTCGTAGCGAAATCCGAAGCATGAATCCCGTCGCGCGCCCGCGTTGCGCGAGCGATGACGGCCGGCCGCGCATCAGGCGCGGCTGCCGCTCGTCCTCGCGCGCTCGATGAGCGCGACGACCCGTTCGACGCGCGGCTGTCTCGACGGCCGCCGCCGACCCACGATCACCACCGGGAGCTGACAGCATGTCGACCACCGTCGGGCACGCGATGACGTCCGCCCGTTCCCCGCAAGCCGGCTATCGCACGCTCTGGCGCTGGCATTTCTACGCCGGCCTGTTCGTGATGCCGTTTCTCGTGATCCTCGCCGTCACCGGCACGATCTACTGTTTCCAGCCGCAGATCGAGCCGCTGCTCTATCCGCACCGGCTGATCGTCACGCCCGGCGCCGAGCCGCGGCTCGATGCCGATACGCTGCTGCAGCGCGCCGTCGCGGCCATGCCCGCCGGCGCGAAGCCGGTCTCGGCCGAGATCCGGCGCGAGCCGGATCGCAGCGCCGAATTCGTGTTCCGCCTGCCCTCGGGCAGCCGCGAGAGCGCCTACGTGAACCCCTATGACGGCCGCGTGCTCGGCACGCTGAGCGTCGACGCGCGCTTCATGCAGGTCGACCGGATGCTGCATCGCAAGCTGCTGCTCGGCAAGCCGGGCGAGCTGCTGATGGAACTGGTGGCCTGCTGGACCCTGGTGATGATCGGCACCGGCGTGGCGCTGTGGTGGCCGCGCGAGCCGGGCCGGCTGCGCCGCGCGCTGCTGCCCGATGCGGGCCTGCGCGGCCGGCCGTTGTGGAAGAGCGTGCATGCCTCGCTCGGCATCTGGCTGGCGCTCGGCGCGCTGGCCTTCGTGCTGAGCGGGCTGCCGTGGACCGGCTCCTGGGGCAAGCAGTTCAAGTCGCTGGCCACCAGCGTCAACCTCGGTTCGCCGCCGGGCGCCTGGGGCGGCTCCTCGCTGCATTCGACGCGACCCGGCGCGAAGGCGGCCGAGGCGGCCCCGGCCGCCGCCGCGCCGATGCATCACGCGCATGGCGACGATTCGATGCCGGGCATGGTGATGGACGACCTACCGCTGCCGCAGACGCCCTGGGCGGTCGGCAACGTGCCGGTGCCCGATTCGAGCGCGGCGCCCACCGCGCATCCGCTGACGCTCGACGATGCCGTCGCGAAGGTGGCGACGCTGGGCGTGACGAGCGGCTATTCGCTGGTGCTGCCGGTCGATGCCGACGGCGTCTACACGGTGTCCTACTTCCCGGCCGATCCGAAGGCCGAACGCACGATCTACCTCGACCAGTACAGCGGGCAGGTGCTGCGCGACATCCGCTACGGCGATTACGGCGCCGTCGCTCAGGCCGTGTCCTACGGCACCGCGCTGCACATGGGCCGCTATTTCGGGCTCGCCAACCAGTTGATCTGCGCGGCCATCTCGCTCGGCCTCGCGGCGATGGCCGTGACCGGCTTCGTGATGTGGTGGAAGCGGCGCCCGGCGCTTACGCTCGGCGCGCCGGCCCGCGAGCGCGCCGCGCCGCCGATGCGCGGCTGGATCGCCGGGCTGGTGTTGCTCGGCATCGTGTTCCCCTTGATGGGGGCGAGCATCGTGGCGGTCTGGCTGGCCGACCGGCTGGTGTTCGGGCGCGCCGTGCGCGGGGCCGCCTGAGTGTCGCCGCCGGCGCCGTGATCGGCGCGCCGGCGGCCTGGCAGCACACGCCGGGGGGCGTGTCGCGAGCCGATCGAAGGGCCGGCGCTCGACGCCGGCCGCCCCGCGCTCGATCGTCCGAGTCGAGGTCGAGCCGTTTCGATAACGAGCCATCAGTAGAACGAAAAATGATCCGTCCTTCCCGCATCGCCATCGCGATGGCCGGCGCGCTGTCAGCGCTGTCCGCCTCCGCCGCTGTTTCGCAGACCACCGACGCGGCGAGCGAGCCGCCGGCCACGCCGCTGCCCTCGATCTCCGTGAAGGCCAGCGCGAACGCCTCGCCGACCTCGCTCGGCAGCGAGGCGCTGAAGCGCCGGCTCGACCAGACGGTCGGCTCGGTCGGTTTCGTCGATGCCGCCAGCTACACCAACAGCTATGCCTTCACCTTGCGCGACGTGCTGAAGGACGCGCCGGGCGTGTTCGTCGAGAATCGCTACGGCCAGGAGCTGCGCCTGTCGATCCGCGGCTCGGGCATCGCGCGCGGCTACCATGCGCGCGGCCTCGACATCCTGCAGGACGGCATCCCGACCAATCTCGCCGACGGCAGCGGCGACTACTACCAGATCGATCCGCTCGGCCTGCAGGCCACCGAGATCTACAAGGGCGGCAACGGCCTGCAATACGGCGCCTCGACGCTGGGCGGCGCCATCAACTTCGTCACGCCGACCGCCTACACGGCCGAGGCGCCGAACATCCTGCGCATCGAGGGCGGCAGCCACGGCACGCTGCGCACCAGCGCGCAGATCTCGCGCGTGATCGGCCCGCTCGATTTCCTCGCCACCTTCAGCGTCAACCACGCCGACGGCTGGCGCGACCACGAGCGCGGCCAGTACGAGCAGTTCAATGCCAACGTCGGTTATCGCTTCAGCCCGAGCGTGGAGACGCGCTTCTACGTGGGCGCCTACGTGGTGGACCAGCAACTGCCGGGTTCGCTGTCGCTGGCCGATGCGCTGAACAATCCCACGCGCGCGGCGCCGAGCGCCTTGTCGGGCGACCAGGCGCGCAACACGCGCACCGAGCGCATCGCCAACCGCACCACGGTCAAGCTCGACCAGGGCGAGCTGCAGTTCGACACCTGGGCGATCCACAAGAGCCTCTACCACCCGATCTTCCAGGCGATCGACCAGGACGGCTGGACCTACGGCTTCGCGCCGCGCCTGAGCCTGCATCCGGAGCTGGCCGGCATGCGCGACGAGCTGATCGTCGGCGCGCGCTTCTTCGGCGGACGCACGCAGGCGAACCAGTATCTGAACGTCAACGGCGATCGCGGCGCGCAGACGCTCGACTCGACGCAAACGGCCTTCAACTACGAGGCCTATGTCGAGAACCGGCTGTTCTTCCTGCCTACCGTCGCGCTGATGACGGGCGTGAAGCTGCTGCATTCGGTGCGCGAGTACATCGACTACGGCGGCCTGCCGAACGATGCGAACTACAAGTCGACGCGCGCCTCCTACAGCGGCGTGAACCCGAAGCTGGGCCTGCTGTGGCAGCCCAGGCGCGAGGTCCAGGCCTTCGTCGACATCACGCGCAGCCAGGACGTGCCCGATTTCACCGATCTCGCGCAGACCTTCGCCACCACCACCCAGTTCACGCCGCTGGCCGCGCAGCACGCCTGGACGCTGGAGCTCGGCACGCGCGGCACGCACGACCGGCTGAGCTGGGACCTGACCGCCTATCGCTCGCTGGTGCGCGACCAGTTGCTGCAATACACCACCAATCCCGACATCCCGGCCGCCACCTTCAACGCCAAGCGCACGGTACTGCAGGGCATCGAGGCCGGCGCCGCCTTCGATCTCTGGCGCGACGTCACGCGCCGCGGCGCGGGCGATCGCATCAGCGTGTCGGGCGTCTGGAACCTCAGCGATTTCCGTTTCAAGGACGATCCGCAATACGGCTCGAACCGCATCGCCGGCGTGCCGCTCAACGTGCTGCGCGGCGTGCTCGCCTATACGCGGCCGAATGGCTTCCATGTCTCGGCGAGCGTCGACTGGGTGCCCTCGGGCGCCTGGGCCGACGACGCGAACACGCTGCGCGCGCCAAGCTACACGGTGTTCGGCCTGCAGGCGGGGATGGACTTCCGCAACGGGCTGTCGATCTACCTCGACGCGCGCAACCTGGCCAACAAGCGCTACGTCTCGGACATCAGCACCGTCGCCAACGCGCGGACCGCCTCGAGCACCGCGATCTTCTATCCCGGCGAGGGGCGCAGCCTGTTCGCGGGGATGCGCTACGCGTTCTGAGCCCGGCGACAGGCAAGCGGGAGCGGGCCGCGCGCCGATTTTTGGCTCGCTAGAATCGACGCTCCCGTTTTCCTCATGCGCGGAGCGACGCCGATGGTTTCCCAGGTGGATGGCGATACGAAGTTCTGGATGGTCGAGGGCGCGCCGACGCCGGTCGGCCCGTTTTCCCACGCGACCGAGCGCGACGGCTGGATCTTCGTGACGGGGCAGATGCCGACCTGGCCCGAGGACGACGAGGCGCCGCTGCCCGGCGGCGTGCTCGCCCAGACGCGCCGCGTGATGGACAACCTGATCCTGGTGCTGGAAGGGCTGGGGCTGGGTCTGGAGCACGTGCTGTCGGCGCGCATCTTCCTCACCGAGTTCAAGCGCGACTACGCCGTCATGAACGAGACCTACGCGTCCTATTTCCCGCCGGAGCGGCTGCCGGCGCGAACCTGCATCGGCGTGACGGGGCTCGCGCGCGATGCGCT
Source organism: Burkholderia sp. Ax-1720 (assembly GCF_011753035.1). Taxonomy (NCBI): domain Bacteria; kingdom Pseudomonadati; phylum Pseudomonadota; class Betaproteobacteria; order Burkholderiales; family Burkholderiaceae; genus Burkholderia; species Burkholderia sp. Ax-1720. The sequence continues at coordinate 57,037 of NZ_VWWK01000030.1, forward strand.
GGTGGAGATCGACTTCATCGCGAAGCGGCCCCGAGGCGATGCCGAAGCGGCCTGAAGCCGGCCGCGATTTTCGTGCCGATCTTCGTGCCGATCGTCAGGCCGCCGCCGAGGCTGCCGCGCCGCGCCGCTTGCCGGCCCTGAGCGGCAGCACCAGCGGCGTGCCCGTGACGGGATCCTCGATCACGCGCACCTCCAGCCCGAAAGCCTCGCGGACGGTGGCCGGCGTGATCGCCGCGCCCGGCTCGCCGCTGGTGACGATCCGGCCGTCCTTCATCACGATGATCCGGTCGGCATAACGGCAGGCCTCGTTCAGGTCGTGCAGCACGGCCACCACGGTGGTGCCGAAGCGCGTGTTCAGCTCGTGACAGAGTTCGAGCACGTCGATCTGGTGCGCCAGGTCGAGATAGGTGGTGGGCTCGTCGAGCAGCAGGATCTCGGTCTGCTGGGCCAGCGCCATCGCGATCCAGACGCGCTGGCGCTGCCCGCCCGACAGTTCCGCCACGCGCCGCCCGGCCAGCTCGGCCACGTCGGTGCGCGCCATCGCCTCGCGCACCGCGGCGCGATCCGCCTCGCTGGTCCACTGCAGCAACGATTGATGGGGATAGCGCCCGCGCGCCACCAACTCGGCGACCGTGATGCCCTCGGGTGCCGTCGAGGATTGCGGCAGGAAGCCGACCTGGCGCGCATAGGCCTTCGGCGCGTAGCCGGCGGCCTCGCGCCCGTCCAGCAGCACCGCGCCGCCCTGCGGGCTCAGCACGCGGCTCAGCGCCTTCAGCAGGGTCGACTTCCCGCAACCGTTGGGCCCGACGATGGTGGTGAACGCATGCGGCGCGATCGCCACGTCGAGATGCGCGATGATCGGCGCGCCGCCGGGATAGTGCAGGCTCAGGTCGACCGCGCGCAGGCCTTCTTCCCGGCGCGCGGCGGGCTGTTGCGGGTCGCGGCCGTTCATTGGCCGGCTCCGGCCAGCGCGCGGGCGATGCGCGGCACCAACTGGTCGAGCGTGGCGTCGATGCTGGTCGGCGAGCCGGTGGCGAAGGCGGCGCGCAGCGCGGCGTCGCGCTGGTTGTCGAGCACCACCAGGCGATGCCGGCGCGCCGCGTCGAGCGCCTGCACCGCCGGCTCGGCCAGCAGCGAGGCGGCCGGCCGCGCGAAGGCCACCAGCACCACCAGGTCGGCGTCGATGGCCGAGGTCCGCTCGATCGGCAGGTCCGCGTAGTAGTTGCGCGCGGGCAGCGTCTTCAGCGTCGGCGACAGCTTCATGCCGAGATCCTCCAGCAGTCGCGGGCGCACATCGCCTTCCACATAGGCATGCCAGCCGTTCTGCACGCCCCAGTCGATGCTGAAGCTGCGGCCGGCGAACTCCGGGTGGGCGCGCCGCGCGGCGGCGATGCGGGCCTCGGTATCGGCGATCAGCCGTTCGCCGGCCGCCACGCGGCCGAGCGCCAGCGCATCGATGCGCACCTGCTGCTGCCAGGGCAGGTTGTTGTCGCGCACCTCCTTCGGCGAGGCGACGGTCGGCGCGATCCGCGACAGCAGTGCGTAATTGGCTTGCGAGCTGTTGTCGCGGCCGTTGACGTCGAGGATCAGGTCCGGATGCAGCGCGGCGATGCGCCGGAAGTCGAGGTCGCCGCGCGGCAGGATCACGGGCGCCGTGCCGTGCACCAGCGCCTGCGACCAGGGATTGACCTGGCCGTCCTTCAGCCCCAGTTGCTGCCAGTCCTGGATCGCCACCGGCGTGACGCCCAGCGCGAGCACCACGTCGGCCTCGTTCCAGCCCAGCACCACCACGCGCTGCGGCGCGCGCGGGATGGTCGTCGAGCCCCATTGATGCGCGATGGTGACCGGGAAGGCGGGCGCGGTTTCGGCCTGCGCGCGGCCGGTGCCGAATCCGGCTAGCAGCAGCGTGGTCGCGGCGGCCAGGCCGAGGAAGCGGCGCAGCGCGCCGGCGGCCGGCATCGCGCGAAGGCGCGGGCGATGGAGAAGTTCGGAGCCGATCATTCGTGATCCTTTCAAAACGCGTTGCCGCGCGCGCCGGGGCGATCGGCGCGCAGCAGCAGCGTGAGCAGGTACAGGCCGCCGAGCGCGCCCGTGACGATGCCCACCGGCGGATGGATGGGCAGGGCGTTGGCGGCCACCGCGTCGCAGCCCGTCACCAGCACGGCGCCGACCAGGGCCGGCGCCAGCGGGCTGGCCAGGCGTCCGCCGTGCAGGCGGCGCGCGATATGCGGAGCGGCCAGCGCGACGAAGGCGATCGGGCCGGTGACGGCGGTTGCCGCGGCCACCAGCAGCACGCCGGTGACGATCCAGCCGGCGCGCTGCCGGCCCGGCCGCGCGCCGAGCGTGGTGACCAGGCTGTCCTCCAGTTCGATCAGCCCGAAGCTGCGATGCCGCAGCAGGCACAACGCGATCAGGGCCGCCAGCGCCGCGGCGAGGCCCGGCAGGTCGTGCCAGGCGGCGGTATTGAGGCTGCCCGACAGCCAGGCCAGCACCACCTGGGTGTCCTGCACGTCGGCGTCGAGCAGCAGGTAGCCGTTCACGGCCGCCAGCAGCGCCGAGATCATGATGCCGCTCAGGATCAGCCGGCGCGGCGAGGCGCGCAGCCCGCCGGCCAGCCCATAGACCACCAGCGCCGCCAGCAGCCCGCCGGCCACCGCCATGCCTGCCGTGAAACCCGGCCGGCTCTCGCCGAGCCGCAGCGCGAGGATCGCGCCGCTGGCCGCGCCGGCGCCGAAGCCGAGCACGTCGGGGCTCGCCAGCGGGTTGCGCGTGACGGTCTGGAAGATCGCGCCCGAGGCGCCCAGCGCGACGCCGGCCAGCGCGCCGAGCAGGTAGCGCGGCAGGCCGAGCGTGAGCACCGCGAAGCGGTCGGGCGAGGCGGGATCGAGCAGCGCATGCCATAGCGCGCGGGGCGAGATGCCGAACGGGCCGAGGCAGAGCTGGGCCGCGAGCGTGGCGGCCAGCAGCGCGAGTCCGAGCAGGATCGCTGGCAAGATCGCGGGCACGATCGCAGGCAGGCGGCGAGGCATCGGTCGCGCGGGTGTCATGGCGCGAACTTCGCGCGCCGCATCAGCACGAAGAACAGCGGCGCGCCGATCACGGCCGATACCGCGCCGGCCGGAATCTCGCTGCCCGGCACCAGCAGGCGGCCGAGGATGTCGGCCGCGAGCAGCAGCGCCGCGCCGAGCAGCGCGCAGGCCGGCAGCACGCGGCGCAGGCCGATGCCCACCAGCATCCGCGCCAGGTGCGGCACCAGCAGGCCGACGAACACGATCGGGCCGGCGGCGGCGGTGGCCGCGCCGCACAGCATCGAGATCACGGCGCCGCAGGCGATCAGCAGGCGCCCACGATGGATGCCGAGCGCGAGCGCGTGTTCGTCGCCCATCGCCACCACGTCGAGCGGGCGCGCCAGCGCGAGGCTGGCGGCCAGGCCCGCGAGCAGGCAGGCGGCCAGGATCGGCAGCATGGCCTCGCCGCGATCGGCCACCGAGCCGACCGCCCACAGCCGGAACTGTTCGAGGCTGTTGGGCTGGAGCAGGCTCAGGCCGGCGGTGGTGGATTCGAGGCTGGCGCCGAGCGCGGTGCCGGTCAGCAGCAGCCGCACCGGGTCGCTCGAACGCGACAGCAGGCGCGAGGCGAACACCAGGCCGGCGACCACGGCGGCGCCGGCGAAGGCCAGGCCGAATTGCGCGAGCGGGGCGATCACACCGGCGCCGATGCCGAGCACCACGAACAGCCCCGCGCCCGAGTTGACGCCGAGGATGCCGGGGCCGGCCAGGGGATTGCGCGTGAGGGTCTGGACCAGGCAACCGGCCAGGCCGAGTGCGCCGCCCACCAGGATCGCGAGTTCGGTGCGCGGCAGCCGGTAGTCGCGGATCGTCGGCCAGGCCTCGCCTTGCGCGTGCCACAAGGAGCGCAGCGCGATCGCGATCGGCAAGCCATGCGAGCCGACCAGCAGGCTGAGCACCGCCAGGCCCGCCAGCAGCGCGCCGAGCGCGACCAGCGCCAGCCACCAGGGGCGGCGCGGCGCCGGGGTGGCGCGCTTGCTTGCCGCGAAATCGCCGCTAACGGCCGTCGCTGCCCATCGTGGCGATTTCAAGGTCCTGGCTGTTCCATCGGGAGCGCAGCGGCAGGCGATCGAGGCGATCGGCCGGATGCGCGGGAAGTGTCGTGCCGCGTCGTCAAATGGAAATGATTCGTTTTTCCATCGCGCAGTGTAGGCGGCGCGATGTCAAGGTTTCGTTAAGACGCGCGTGATGGGCGATCTGTCACGAGCCTGACGAAAAAGTGTGCCGAGGGAGGGAGGATGCGGGAGCGCACGGGGAAGGAGGCCCACGCGCGATGGATTGCGCGCGGGCCGTCCCCTGCTTGTCGTTACTGCTTTTTTTACTGCTTTTTATAAAGGTACCGCGGGTGCTGCCTGGTGTTGCCTGATGTTGCCTGGTTAAGCCGGGCGACGCTTATTGCGCCGTGAAGCTGTAGCTGCCCTGCGTGCGATGGCCGTCGGTGGCCACCGCCACCCAGTTGACCGTGTAGACGCCCGGCTTGAGCGCGGCGAGATCGACGCTCATGTGCTTCTTGTCGTTGCCGCTGACGCTCGACTTGTCGCGCGTGACCGAGGCGCCGGCCGCGTCGCTGACCTTCAGCGAGCTGAAGGCCGGCTCCAGGCCCTCGTCGAAGTCGATCGACACGCTGGCGGTGGCGGCCGGCACGGTGGCGCCGGCCTCGGGGCTGCGCTGCTTCGGATGCGCGTGGGCGAAGGCGAGCGGCGCGACGGCCGCGAGCAGCAGGGCGGCGGCGCCGTGCGCCGCGAACTGGCGAATCTTCATGGCGGGATTCCGGTTGGGTTCTAGGGAAGGCGGCTTACTTCGACATCGCCTTGGGGCTTTCGACCTTGCACTGCGCGCTGAGCTTCTCGCCGTCGCCGAAGTTCAGCGTGAGCGGGATCGTCGAGCCGATCTTGAGCGCCTGCCTGGGCTCTTCCAGCATCACGTGATAGCCGCCCGGCGCGAACGACAGGGTGCCCTTGGCGGGCACCGTGGCGGTGTCGACCATCACCATCTTCGACATGCTGCCGTTACTCTGGGTCTGGTGCAGCATGGCCATGCCGAACGCGTCGGAATCGACGCCGGTGAGCTGGACCGGCTTGTCGCCGCGGTTGGCGACTTCGAAGAAGCCGCCCGAGGGGATGCCGGCCGGCATCGCGCGGATCCAGCACTTCGAGACGGACAGGGCGTCGGGCGCGGCGAAGGCGGACGAGCCGGCGACGGCGAGGGAGGCGGCGGCGAGCAGGCGGATGGCGGTTTTCATGGTTCGGATGTCCTTGGAATATGAGTGATGCGTGATGTCGTGAGGGGCGGCGCCTCAGGCGTCGCTGCCCTTGAGCAGCAGCGGCAGGTCGTGCACCCAGGGCGGGGTGCCCTGGCCGTCGCGCGCGAACAGGCGCAGCTTGCCGCTCGGGTCGAACACCACGCTCGCGGCCGTGTGGTTCATCGAGTAGTTGTCGGGCTTGCTGCCCGCCACCTGCTCGTAGGTGATGCGGAAGTCGTTGGTCACCTGCTTCAACTGCGCGTCGTTGGCCGGGCGCAGCGCGCGGAACGAGGGATCGAAGGCGGTCACGTACTGCGACAGCACCTGGTCGGTGTCGCGCTTCGGGTCGACGCTGACGAACAGCACCTGCACGCGCTTGGCGACGTCGGGGCCGAGCTGGTTGAGCGACTGCGCGAGCTCGGCCAGCGTGGTCGGGCACACGTCGGGGCAGTGCGTATAGCCGAACAGCAACACCACCACCTTGCCGCGATAGTCGGCCAGGCTGCGCGGCTTGCCGTCGGTATCGGGCAGCGAGAAGTCCTTGCCGAACTGCGTGTTGCCGGTGATGTCGAGGTTGTTGAACGAAGGCTGGTCCTGCTGGCAGCCGCTCAGGGCGGCCGTGCCGGCCAGCGCCGCGCAGACCAGCGCGAGCGTGGCGGCGCCGCGCGAGGCGCGCAGCGGTAAGGCGGTCAAACGCTTGAACATGGTGGTCTCGCCACGAATATCAGGAGATCGAAGGAACGGACGATCGCGCGACGGGGCGCGCTGGCTCGGGACGAGGCGGCCGGCTCGGGCCAGGCAGGTCTCGGCGGCGGGCGCGGGCCCGCGCGATCGAACGCAACGGCGGAATCAGGCCAGCGAGGGTGGCGCGCGCGCCGGCG